>NZ_AYZJ01000016.1:0-44041 GCF_001436615.1 Lacticaseibacillus camelliae DSM 22697 = JCM 13995 | reverse complement strand
GAACCAGATATTGTTGTGGTAGAAAATTTGTCTAACTTTTCTATGGCACTTCATTGGACGCACCGCGACTTCATTATCCACTTTTTATTCGAAGGACTGCAACAATGTCAACAAAGCCGCTGAGATTTGCTGCCGCTTTGCTTCTGGCAAAGTTTTGAGGTAATTCAGCAACGCCAGGGTGTTGATATCGGCGAACTGGTCGGCCGCAAAAAAGTCAGCCAGAGTAAGTCCCAACGCATCGCCGATTTCCGTTAATTTCTTGATGCTGATGTTATCAACGTCGCCGCGTTCAACTCGGGAAAGCAAGCTGACCGAAACGCCAGCTTGCTCTGCCAGTTGTTCGATCGTCAAGCCGAGCTTTTTGCGTTGCGCGCGCACCAGCCGACTAATATTTTTCAATCGCCGTTCAGCTCCATTCACACTTAACACACTTAACTAGCCTACACGGTATAAGAAAAACGGTTTCAATTAAAGAGCTTAAAAGATGCAGAAAATAAAAATAACAGTTTCAGAAGAAAATAATAAATGAAAGCCGCGGCCGCGGTGAAAATCGTGCTTATTTTCAGCAAATAAAAAACTTAGATTTAGAAATATTTTTTTCTGTATATGGAGACTATCTGCGGGTTAACCATCAATTCAGTCGACTCGGGTCAGCTCATCCAACGTTTTCCCATCGTCATCGATCAATTCTAACCAGCCATTCGTGTCGCCGTAATACAGAAACAGACCGACTTCGTTCACACTGCGCAGGGTCACCGCGGCAGTCGTGGTGTAATCAGAAATCTTAGCCGCGTTGTCTGCGCGCAACTTGTCTCCGTACTTGGTGCCGTAGCTCTGCGAACCGTCGCGATTGAGCATCGGCTCACGGACCAGCTTGGCCCCAGGCACAATAGTCATTTCCTTGGCTGCAGTCCAGTACACCGTCGCCTCGCTACCGCCGCGTTTCACGTGGAACGCGTGCGTCTTCAGCGCCTTGTTGAAGCGATGCCGGGCCTTGGGGGGCCGCTTCTTAGTCGGAGCGGCATCCTTCAGCTGAATGCCTAAGCGGACCAACACCCACATCTGCGCCTCCAGCAATTGCTGAACCGCTGTCCCGGTGGCCGAAGCACTGCCGTCTGCGATCAGCTGTTCAAAAAAGCGCTGGACCTTGACCCCGTCCACGCTGTCCGGGACGCCAAGGATAATCACACCGTCCGCCTTCGCTGGTACGTCGCCAACGCCGACCAACACCTTAGCGGCCGTCGCGAGGCGCACATCATTTGCAGGCACCGGTTGCTCCAGGTCGCGCGTCAGCAGCATGGTGCCCAGCCCATCGCCTAGGGTCACGCGTGTCTCCGTGTCAGTCATGGTCACTGTCATTGTCAGTTTCATGTTTTTCTCCTTGAGATAAAAAAAGCGGCCAGCGCGGTCGCTTTTCAGCGGATGTTACTTCGTCTTAGCAAGCGGCTTTTCCGCCCGCGTTGTTTTCAGGTACTGCGTCAGGACTTTGATTGCCCAAGCGTAGTGTGTGGAAGCAACCATGGTCGCAAACTCGCCAAGCGACAGGCTGCCGGTCCAGGGGTAGAAGCCCCTGAGGAACATTTCCTCATTATTGGCTTGCTCGAACTGGTCCATCAGATCGCTGTACAAACTTTCGAAGGCTTTTTTGGCCTCCGTCAGCGTGGTCTTCTGGTTGGCCTGCCAGATCTTGCGGCTCAGCTTACCGCTATTCTTCCAACTATAGGGTTTCGGCATGAAACGCTTTGCGGTCCCAGCCAGGTTTGCTTTGCTCCAATCCAGGTACATTTTTTGCCAAGCTGCCAGCTGGACCAAAACGTCGCGAACGTTACGATCGCGGCCTTTGAAAGGAAAGGTCCCGTTTAATTCTTCATCTGACATGTCGCTTAAAATCTGATCGAGCTTATCGTGCCGCTCAAACGTTGCCAAAATCAATGACTGCCGTGAATGTGGCTCTGCCAAGTTTAATCGCCTCCTGAGGGATTTGAGATAAACGCATTCAACACTGTCTCCACTCTCTATGGTGGGCCTAAACGCGAAAATTTTCAAGGCCGGGCCTTAGAATTGACAAACAAATATTTTAAAATATAACAGAAAGCGAATGCAGAAAACTCGCCGTCACCAGACGGAATCGATAAAAAAAGCCCTTTGCATCTCTGCAAAGGACGGATGGTACTAGTCTTCAACGACAAATGGCAGAAGACCCATGATGCGTGACCGCTTGATTGCGATCGTCAGCTTGCGCTGGTTTTTGGCGCTGGTACCGGTCACCCGACGCGGCAAGATCTTGCCCCGTTCAGAGATGAACCGTTCCAACAAATTGGTGTCTTTGTAATCGATGTAATCGATGTGGTTTGCGGCGATGAAGTCGACTTTGCGACGACGACGGCCACCACGACGCTGTTGTGCCATGGATGTCACTCCTTTACTCATTGATTGATTCAGCCTTACCTAGGTGAGACTGATTGGATTAAAACGGCAGATCATCATCAGAGATGTCGATTGTCTTGCCATTGTTGGCAAACGGATCGGCACTGTTGTCAGACTGAGCCGGCTTTTGCTGGCTCGCACTGGCTGCTGATGATGCAGGGGCGCCAAAGTTTGGTGTTTGCGGGGCCCGTTGTTGAGGCTGCCCGCCGCCAAATCCTGACTGAGGCTGTTGGCCGAAGCCGCCAGCCTGTGCTTGGTTGTTGCCGGTTGCCGGTTCAGACGGCCGCGCTTGGGTGGTCGCCTTGCTTTCCAGCAGCGCGAAGTTCTCGACGACGACTTCGGTGACGTAGACCCGCTGGCCTTGGGCGTTGTCATAGGTGCGCGTTTGAATGTGCCCCTCGACGCCGACCAGTGACCCCTTGCGCGTGAAATTGCTGAAGTTCTCAGCACTCTTGCGCCAGATCACACAGTTAATGAAGTCCGTCTCGCGCTGGCCTTGGGCATTGGTGAACTGCCGGTCAACAGCCAGGGTGAATGACCCGACCGCGGTCCCACTTTGGGTGTAACGTAGGTCGACATCGCGCGTTAAACGCCCGGTCAATGATACATTATTGATCATTCAAGTTTCCCCCTTAACGATAACTAGTCGTTGCGGACAACGATCATGTGGCGAAGAATTTCGCTACTGATCTTAGCAAGTCGGTCGAATTCGTCGATCGCCTTGGAATCGTTAGCGGTCAGGTTAACGATGTGGTAAGTGCCTTCTGTGAAATTCTTGATTTCATAGGCAAACTTACGCTTCTGCCAATCCTTGGAATCAATGATGCTGGCACCATTTTCCTTCAAGATATTGTCAAAACGTTCAACTAATTGAGCCTTGGCCTCTTCGTCGATATCTGGACGAATGATGTAGGTCACTTCATACTTAGTTTCAGCCATTTGACATGTCACCTCCTTATGGACTATTGGCCCTATTCCCTAGGGCAAGGAGTAAGCGTGCCAAAAGGGCACATGCTCACAAGCTAGTAGTGTATCATACCGAATGGTTTTACTCAAGGAATTTCGGGCGGCACCTAGGGGGGGCGGAGCGGCGACCTCCGGCGGAATTCGGCTGGCGACGCGGAGCTCGAAATGGTGGGCACCGCTTCGAGCCTCGGTGTAAGCGGCAGCTACGCATGGCTTAGAGTATGCGGCAAAGCCGCTTACTCTAAGCTCAAGCCGCTAACACCAATTTCACCACTGAGCTGATTCCGCCTCCGGTCGCTACTCCTATTCTCTATATGTAACACTAATTAGGACCCCAAACATAAAGGTCAGATCGACACGGTCTGGATCTGCATGATGTTCTTGTTCATCGAAATGTCCTCAATGATGTCCGCGTAATTCATGCCCCGCGGCAGCTCGATTTCATAGATGTTGGTGTAAACCGAATCGGTGTCCGACTGGGTCACACGGAAGTTGACGTCGGTGACCTTGATGTGGTGATCGTCAAAGTACTGCTGGATGAATTCCTTGGTTTCGACCCGGTGATGGTACTGAACCAACAATCGTTTCATCGTGTTGACGTGCAGTAGATTTTTGGCGAAGACCAGCACCAAAATAATCAGGATGGAGCCCGGAATCGCGATGTCGTAGTTACCCATCCCGATCGCCAAGCCGATGGCGGCAACGGCCCACAGACTCGCCGCAGTCGTCAGGCCGCGCACGGTGCGGTGCTGCACGATGATGGTGCCGGCACCCAGGAACCCGATGCCGGAAACGACCTGGGCGATCAGACGTGCGTCATCGGCCCGCAGCACACCGGAGAGCTTAGGTTCAGCCAACGCGGTGTTCAACGCGTTAAAGCCGATCTCTTTTTGCATCAGCGCAATCATGCATGCGCCCACGCACACCAGCACATGAGTCTTAATGCCCGCTGGCCGGTTCTTATGCTCACGGTCGTAGCCGATTACCCCAGAGATCAACATCGCCAGCAGCAGCCGCCCAATGATCTCTAGCAGACTCAAAGAATAGTGCATTGTCTTTACCCACTTCTTTCAAAAAGGACCGGGAAGGTAAAATCCCCCGCCCGGTCCGTATCTAAGTAACAATTATTGATCGTCGTCTGAACTGTCATCACTGTCGTTGCTATCGCTGGCCGATTGATCATCTTGATCATCCTCGGCGCGCTTCAGCAACTCGTTGACCTGCGAGTCTGCATCCCCAGCGTAGGAGCCGGCACTTGCTGCGTCGCTGCCTGCAGGCTGGTCGGCGGCCGCTGCGGCACTGCCGTCAGCACTTGCCGCACTATCGGTTGGTTCTGGCTCATCTGGCTCTGGGGCCAGCTTTGCCATCGTTGCAACCTTGGCGCCATCATCGACCTTGATCAGCCGCACGCCAAGCGTGGACCGCCCAGTTTGCGAAACCGTGTCAATGTTGAAGCGGATCATGACCCCAGCATCGGTGATCACCATGATGTCTTCAGTGCCATCAACGGTGGTGACGCCGGCCAGCGGCCCGTTCTTTTCGGTGATATTGGCAGTCTTGATGCCCTTACCACCGCGCCCTTTGATTGGGTACTCAGAGGCGGCGGTCCGCTTTCCGTAGCCTTTTTCGGAGATCACGAAGACTTCCGAATCCGGCTTGAGAATGTCGGAACCAACCACGTAGTCCCCGTCCCGCAGGCGCACGCCGCGGACCCCGGTAGCAGAACGGCCCATGCTGCGGACGTCCTGCTCCTTGAAGGTCACAGAGTAGCCCAGGTGCGTGCCAATGAAGATGGTGTTTTCGCCGGTGGTCGAAATGACGTTGCTCAGCTCGTCGCCGTCTTTCATGTTCAAGGCAATCAGGCCGTTCTTGCGGATGTTGTAGAACTCCCGCGTCGGCGTGCGCTTGACGACCCCGTTGCGGGTGACGAAGAACAGGTAGTCATCGCTGGCAGCCTCGGCGTCCTCATCCGCGTCTGTGTCGTGGCGCTTCACATTCAGCACCGTCTGAATCTTTTCGTTGTTGTCAATGCCCAGCAGGTTGATGATTGGGATGCCCTTGGCCGTGCGGCTGTACTCAGGGACTTCGTAGCCCTTCATCCGGTAAACCTTACCGGTGTTGGTGAAGAACAGCAGCATGTCATGGGTCGAAGTCGTGACCAGGTGCTCGACAAAGTCATCGTCGTGCACACCAGTTCCTTGGACTCCACGGCCGCCGCGGTTTTGCGCCTTGAACTCATCGCTTGGCAGGCGCTTGATGTAGCCGTTGTGCGTGAGGGTGATCACAACGTTTTCCTCTTCAATGAGGTCTTCGTCTTCGATGGTCAGGTCCTCGCCGACCAGCAGTTCAGTGCGGCGCTTGTCACCGAACTTCTTTTGGATGTCGAGCAGTTCGTCGTAAATGATTTGGTGGATGCGTTCAGGCTTGGCCAAAATGTCCTTGTAATCGGCAATGGCAGCGAGCACGTCTTTGTACTCGTTTTCGACCTTCTCGCGTTCCAGACCGGTCAGGCGGACCAGCCGCATGTCGAGAATGGCCTGGCTTTGCTTATCAGACAGGCCGAACTTATCCATCAGGATGACCTTAGCCTTATCCCCGGTTTCACTGCCGCGGATGATGCTGATGATCTCGTCGATGTGATCCAGCGCGATTTTCAACCCGGCCAGGATGTGCTCCCGCGCCTGGGCCTTTTTCAGATCAAACTCGGTCCGCCGGCGAATGACTTCTTCCTGATGCTTCAGGTAGTACTGCAGGATTTCCTTGAGGCTGAGGGTCTTCGGCGCCCCGTTGACAATGGCGACCATGTTGAAGGAAAAACCGGTCTGCATCGGTGTCAGCTTGTACAAGTTGTTCAGCACCACGGAAGCGCTCATGTCGCGGCGCACATCAATGACAATGCGCATCCCGTCGCGGTCGGACTCATCGTTCAGGTCGGTGATGCCATCGATCTTCTTTTCCCGGGCCAGCTCGGCGATGCGTTCAACCATTTTCGCCTTGTTGACCATGTACGGAATTTCGGTGACGATGATGCGTTCCTTGCCGGTTTTCGACGTTTGAATCTCGGTCTTGGCGCGCACGATGATCGTGCCCTTGCCGGTTTCGTATGCCCGGCGAATGCCAGACTTGCCGATGACCAGCCCGCCAGTCGGAAAATCGGGCCCAGGCAGCGCAGACATCAGGTCCGCTGTCGTCGCGTCCGGATTATCCATCAAGATGTGCAGCGCGGAAATGACCTCCGCCAGGTTGTGCGGCGGAATGTTAGTGGTCATCCCCACGGCGATCCCGGTCGCGCCGTTGACCAGCAGGTTCGGGAAGCGCGCCGGCAGCACGGTCGGCTCTTTTTCGGTGCCATCGTAATTGTCCTGATAATCGATGGTGTCCTTGTTGATGTCGCGGAGCATTTCCATTGTGATCTTGCTCATGCGGGCTTCGGTGTACCGCATCGCGGCGGCACCATCGCCGTCGACAGAGCCGAAGTTCCCGTGCCCGTCGACCAGCATGTAGCGGTAGGAAAAGTCCTGCGCCATGCGGACCATGCCTTCGTAAATCGATGAGTCACCATGCGGGTGATATTTCCCCATGACATCCCCAACGATACGTGCGGACTTCTTGTATGGCTTATCCGGTGTGACCCCGAGTTCATTCATGCCGTACAGGATCCGGCGCTGGACCGGCTTGAGGCCGTCTCTGACATCGGGCAAGGCCCGTGCCACGATGACGCTCATCGCGTACTCCAGGAATGAGGTCTTCATGGTTTTGGCCAGATTAACGGTGGTGATCCGGCTTTCTTGACGATCATCCATGTGAATTCTTAGCTCCTCTCAGTGGTGCTGTTTAGTGGTACTTCTGTTTACTTAAAAAGTTTACTGATGCCTCGGGAGTGGCCTCCGTACAAGCAATGTAGCGACGCGCTCGAGGGGACATATCTGCCATCGGTGATGCCGTCTTGTGGCCGGAGCCGGGAATGTCAGTTTCGAAATTCTGCTTGGCGGTTTACCGCCTAGCAGAAGACCCGACTGAGAGACTCGCTTGCGAGGCTCGAAGCGGTGTCCGCTACTTCTAGCTACGCGTCGCCAGCCATTCCCGGCGTAGGTCACAAGGCCCCCCGATTAAGCATCGATGTTCTTGCTGTCGACGTAAACCGCGTTATCTTCGATGAACTGGCGGCGCGGGCCGACCGAGTCGCCCATCAGCATTTCGAAAATACCATCAGCGTTCTCGGCGTCCTCTGGGGAAACCCGCAGAAGCCGGCGCTTGTCCGGATCCATGGTGGTTTCCCAGAGCTGGCTGGCATCCATTTCGCCAAGCCCTTTGTAACGCTGAATCTCCGGCTTTGGTGACGGTGGCAGCTGCCCCAGCGTTTCTTCCAGTTCTTCGTCGGAGTCGATGTACTTCATCATTTTGCCTTGACGCACCCGATACAGCGGCGGCTGGGCGATGTAGACGTAGCCGGCATCCAGAAGCGGCCGCATATAGCGATAAATCAGCGTCAGAAGCAGCGTGCGAATGTGCGCACCGTCAACATCGGCATCGGTCATGATGATCAGTTTGTGATAACGAGCCTTGGAGACGTCGAAGTCATCGCCAAACCCGGTGCCCATGGCGGTGAACAGCGTCCGAATTTCCTCGTTAGCCAAAATGCGCTCCATGCTGGCTTTTTCAACGTTCAGGATCTTCCCCCGAATCGGCAGGATGGCCTGCGTCAAGCGACTGCGGCCGGACTTCGCGGAACCGCCCGCGGAATCCCCTTCGACGATGAACAGCTCGGAAATCTCAGGATCCTTGCTGGAGTTATCCGCCAGCTTGCCTGGTAAGTTGGAAATTTCCAGCCCAGACTTCTTGCGGGTGACCTCACGCGCACGTTTAGCAGCGGCGCGGGCCTTATTCGCCAGCATGGCCTTGTCGATCAGCTGCTTACCCTCTGCCGGGTGCTCCATCAAGAACTTGGAGAAGTGCTCGGAGAACATACGGTCAACGGCCGTCCGGGCGTCAGCATTGCCAAGCTTGGTCTTGGTCTGACCTTCAAATTGCGGATCCGGGTGCTTGACGGAAACCACAGCGGTCATGCCTTCACGCACATCTTCACCAGACAGCGGCTCGTCGTTTTCCTTCAAGGCACCTGACTTGTGGGCGTAGTCGTTGATGACACGCGTCAGCGCGGCCTTAAAGCCGGTTTCGTGAGTCCCGCCTTCGATGGTGTGGATGTTGTTGGCAAACGTCAACAGGTTGCTGGCGTAGCCGTTGGTGGCGTACTGAAGCGCGACTTCAACGGTGATGCCTTTGTACTGGCCTTCCACGTAAATCGGCTCCGGCAGCAGGTTGTCCTTCCCCTTGTCGAGGAATTCGACGTACTCGCGAATGCCGCCTTCCGCCTTGAACGACAGCTTTTCGGCGGTGTCCTTGCGCTTGTCGGTGAAGTTCAGCTGCAGGCCCTTGTTCAGGAAGGCCAGCTCGCGAATGCGCTGCACCAGAATTTTGTCGTCATAGGTCGTGGTTTCAGTGAAAATGTCCGGGTCCGGTACAAAATGAACCTTGGTGCCGTGCTCATGCTCCGGCGCATCCCCGATAATCTTCATCGGGGTCTTCACTTTGCCGCGCGTGAAGTCGATGTAGTAACGCTTGCCGCCACGGGTGACCACGACATCCAGTTCGGTCGAAAGGGCGTTGACGACAGACGCGCCAACCCCGTGCAGCCCGCCGGACACCTTGTATCCGCCGCCGCCAAACTTACCGCCGGCGTGCAGAATAGTGTAAACCGTCTCCAACGCTGGCCGGCCGGTTTTCTTTTGAATGTCGACTGGGATCCCGCGTCCGTCATCGGTGACGGTGATGGAATTGTCCGGCTCAACCACGACATCGATTTCGCTGGCAAACCCGGCAAGGGCTTCGTCAATCCCGTTGTCGATGATTTCCCACACCAGGTGGTGCAGACCCTGACTCGAGGTCGTCCCAATGTACATCCCCGGCCGCTTGCGGACCGCTTCAAGACCTTCAAGGACTTGGATCTGGCTGGCGTCGTATTCGGCGGCCTTTTCCTCTTTTTCCTTGACGAGCTCTTCTTGGGTTTCTTTATCTTCTGCCATTCATGCTCCTCCTTACGCTTCCGCAGAGTCTGCGGTCAGAACCCCATTTTGCACGTGATACACGGCCGGGGTCTCAATTATTTCCTGGGCAATGCCATCCAGGCTAGTGGTGGTGAGAAAAGTCTGCACCTTGTTTTGGATGGCCTTCAGTAAATGAGTCTGGCGCGTGTCATCCAGTTCGGACAGCACATCGTCAAGCAGCAGCACCGGGTACTCCCCGGTTTGGGCCTTCATCAGGTCGATTTCGGCGAGCTTCACAGCCAGCGCAGTGGTGCGCTGCTGACCCTGGCTGCCAAAATTTGCCACGTCTTTGCCGTTCACAATGAACGCCACATCATCGCGGTGGGCGCCGACCAGCGAGGTGCCTTGGTCGATCTCCCGGCTTTGGTGTTCGCTATAAAGGTCCTGAAGCGCCTTGTAGGCCGTTTTGACATCGCCACGGGCACTTGACGGCACTTGCGTCCGGTACTCGAACGTCAGCTTCTCCTGGCCTTTGGTGATGCCGCTGTGGATTACCGCGGCAAAGCCTGCCATCTGGTGAAGCAGGGTCTCTCTCGCAGAGACAATTTCGGCGCCGTACGCTGCCAGCTGATCCGACAAAACGGAAAGGTAGACCAGGTCTTTAGCCTGGTGGTACTTCAGCTGCTTAAGGTACGCGTTGCGCTGTTTCAGCATGGTGCGGTACTGAGTCAGGTTGTACAGGTACTTGGGACTCATCTGTCCGAATTCCATGTTGATAAAGCGCCGGCGGTTGGCCGGGCTACCTTTGACAATCGCGAGGTCTTCCGGCGCAAATAACACCACGTTGAACCGACCAAGGTATTGGGAGAGCTTCGGCTGCTCGATCTGATTGACACGGGCACGCTTCCCCTGCGTTGAAATCACCAGCTCCAATTGCATCGGGCCACTGCTGCGACCGATGCGCCCATTGACCCGAGCGAAGTCTTCACCAAAACGGATCAGTTCGCGGTCATTGTTGGTGCGGTGGCTGCGTGCTAACGCCAACACGTACACCGCCTCGAGCAGGTTCGTTTTGCCTTGTGCGTTCTCGCCGATCAGCACGTTGATCTGCGGCGAAAAATCAGTATCGACGTCCGCATAATTACGGTAATTATGCAGGGTCAGGTGCTCAAGCTTCACGCGCGCGCCACGGTGAAGCTGGTGTGATCCGGTAAAGTTACGGTATCGCCAGCCTCAAGCTTGCGCCCACGCCGGTCCTCGGCCTGGTCATTGACCAGCACCGTATTTTCTTTCAGAAAATACTTAGCCGCGCCGCCGCTATCCACGACACCGGCATCTTTCAAAAGCTGCCCCAGTGTAATGAAGGCGGTTGTGATCGTCACAGTCGACATGCTGCCACTCCTTTGACGTTAGATTTATCGCAATGTGCGAATTTACTACCTATATATTATACCGTATTAATGCATAAGCTTCAATCCAATTTGGCGTTTTAAGCGGCTCTGCGGCTGATTTAGTGGGGGACGGTCCACCGTACACAAAGAAGGCAAAAACGGCCAAAACGCAAAAAATGGCCATTCTCGCGTTTTTCGGCGAGAATGGCCACTTTATTATGAGGTTGGGCCCCGAATCAGACTAAACGTTATCTCTGCCGTGTAAGTGCCAGGTGAAAGCAGCGGCGTTTTCGGAATGATCAGCCGACTTTCGGCTAGGGACACGGTTTGATTATCAACTCCAGAAAGCGCAATCGCCGCCTCTTCGGTTCCGGTCTCCTGCTCGCCCAAACGCAGCCGCATCGGCAGCGCTGGTGGCGCCTTGAGACTTATTTGCAGTGTCCACGGTCCGTTCGCGGTGATGTCCAACTGATGCCACTCAGGCGCAACGGCGATCGAGCCGGCGGCGATTTGCGCCAAAGTATATGTACCAGTGAAAAGCGGTGGCAGTGGGACGACGGGAATGTCGCTGGTTAGTGGATCGAGAAACGTTCCCAAAATATTGTCGTAATCGTACACCTGCGACGCCTTGTCGTCATCACTCTTGAAAGGTGAGATTTTATACTCAATCTGCCATTTCATCGGGAAGCTCGCCCTAGTTAAGCCGCTAAAATGGACCGTGCCATCTTCTGTAATTGGTAATACAGTTCTTTTGCCGCTAGCGCTGACCCATGCAAATCTAACCTGGCCATCGCCATATGGTGGCACAATAACAGGCAGCTTAACGGTGGCTTCCCCACGTTGATTGACAGCAATAGGATTTGGATGATGAATAACCCTGTAGCTGCCTGCTTGGATTCTCTGAAGGTCTGTGACCGCTGGCGGTCGATACACAGTAAGCTCTTCATTAGATGACAAAGGTTGCAAATTGGGGGTCAACACTAAGGAAAGCATATTGGGGTCTGCCGCTGTATGCCATTTACTTAAAGGGAGCACATATTTATGCTCATTTACATCGACCAAAAATAGTTCAAGCGGGACAAAATCGAATATTTCATACCCGTTAGTATTCACGCGAAAAGCTTTTGGGTCTGTGCCAACACTTGAAACGACATGCAGAGTGAAATCCATCTCAAAGCTCTCTTCATTCTCCAGATTGATAGTTTTTATCCGATAAAATTGTTCACCAACCGTTCTTGGTTTAATTAACAGGTCTCCGAACAAGGAAATAGATAGTTCCGGCGCTGGTTGAATCTGACCTGAACTGCTTGTGTTTATTCTTGAAATAATTAACTTCGGACTTCCCAAAAAGCTTCGTCCGTGGTCCAATGTCCAGGGAGTTCTTAGCTTAACGTCTTGATTGACCACTGTCCAAAGGTCTTTGGGAAGCATATACATACCCCCACTTTGCATCCCAGGCGACCACGTCACATTTTCAAACAACAGATTCTGATAAGGCAGCGCCGCCTCGACTCGCTGCCCGCCACCCCAAAACATTCCGACCAACATGACGAACCATAACCACCACTTACGCATCTCGCGGCCCCCTTTCTAGCCGTAGATTACGCAATGCAAAAACCCCTGCGACCAAAAGGCCACAGGGGTAATATCAAAACGGGTTTAGTTAGAAGGTCCGGACTGGTGTGATCAGCTGAACAAAGTGCTCTTTGTCCTCAGTTGGCACCAAAGTGAATGGCCGTAGTGGCGCAGTGAACGCGAGAACGATTGAGGTCCCGCCAATGCCTTGCAGCGCATCTTTCATGTAATCCGGGTTGAACGAAATTTCGAGGTCGTCGCCTTCCAGCTTCTGGAACTGGAGGGCTTCTTCGACGTTCCCGACGTCAGGCGAGTTGCCGTAAATCGTGGCCGTTTGCTTGGCAATGTTCAGGCTGAGCCGAACCACGTTGTTGGAGCTTTCGTGTGACAGTAAGCTGGCCCGGCCAATGGCTGCCAGCAGAGTTGGCGCGTCGAATTCGATGTTGGTCGTGCTGGTTGTTGGAATCAGGCGGCTGGTATCCGGATAGTTGCCTTCCAAAAGTCGTGAGTAGAACATCGTGTTACCGGCGATGAACAGCACCTGATTAGAGGCAAACCGGATTTCGACATTCTCAATGTCATCGGTCAGTGTCCGGCCCAGTTCAGTCAGACTCTTACCTGGAATGATGACGTCGTAGCTGGCATCCCCGGCATTGGGCAGATCCAGTGTGCGCTGAGCCAGGCGGTGGGAATCGGTCGCAACGGCAATCAGCTTGCCCTTTTCAATTTGAATGTGGACACCAGTCAGGATCGGCCGACTCTCCTGGGTCGAAACAGCAATAACGGTTTGTGAGATAAGCTGACGCAACACGTCGGCTGGCACCGTCAGTGCATCCTCGCTGGACACTTCTGGCAATCGCGGATAGTTGTTTGCGTCCAAGCCGTTGATCTTGAATTCAGACGAGCCACTGGTGATGACAGTCTGGAAGTTGTCCTGAACGTCCACGGTCATCGTCTTCTCTGGCAGGCGCTTAACGATTTCGGTGAAGAACCGTGCTGGCACGGTGATGCTGCCGGTGTCTTCGATTTGCAGATCGTTTTGCTCACTGGTGGCGTCGATTTTGCTTTCAATTGAGATGTCGGCATCACTGCCGGTCAGCACTAAAGCAGTGTCCGTTAAGTCCATCTTCAGGTTCGTCAGGATCGGAATGGTGGTCTTCGTGGTAATGGCCCTGGACACATCATTCAACGATTTGATGAACGTGGCACGTGTGATCGTGAATTTCATTTTTTCTGTCCTCCCAAGCGTAGCGTTATCTATATAATACGCTTTTTAAGTAATAGTAGTAGAGGCTGTGGACCTTGGGGAAAAACTTGAGAAACCCAGGCAAATAAGTTTTCCACCTGTGGATAACTCGGCGTAAAAGTCGGTGCTGAATCCCTGAGTTTTCCACAAGTCCTATCCACGGTTGCGCAACCGGTTCTTCAGCTCGATGACCTGATCCTTCAGCGTGGAATCGTCTGTGATGGCTTGCTCGATTTTTTCGTGGGCGTGAATGACGGTGGTGTGATCCTTGCCGCCAAACTCCTGGCCGATTTTCGGCAGACTGTTGTCGGTCATTTCGCGGGCCAGATACATCGCGATTTGCCGCGGCATGACGATTTGCTTGACGCGCTTTTTGCCTTTCAGATCGCTGACGGAGACCTGATAATATTTGGCGACGATATCCTGAATTTTGGCGATCGACAGCTCGGAGTCCTTGCCCGACAGCTTCAGACTCTTGAGCGCCTCAGCTGCCATGCTGGTCGTGATGTCCTCATGGGCCATGGTGGCGTAAGCCTGGACCCGCACCAGCGCGCCTTCCAGCTCACGCACGTTGGAGTCGATTTGGCCGGCGATGTAAGACAGGGTGTCGTCGGGGATGACGAGGTGCTCGGCATTGGCCTTGTTGCGTAAAATGGCGATCCGAGTTTCCAGATCTGGCGGCGTCACATCAACGGACAGGCCCCACTTGAAGCGGGACACCAGACGCTCTTGCAGCTTGGGAATCTCGTTGGGCAACCGGTCCGACGTCAGGACGATTTGTTTTTTGTTCTCATATAAGGCGTTGAATGTGTGGAAGAACTCTTCCTGCGTGGCTTCCTTGTCGCCGAAGAACTGAATATCATCGACCAGCAGGAGGTCGACGTTGCGGTACTCCTGCCGAAACTCCTCCTGTTTCTTGGTCTGGATGGAGTTGATGAAGTCGTTCGCGAAGGCCTCCGAGGTCACATACTTCACGTTGGCCTGAGGGTTGTATTCCAGCAGCTGGTGACCGATGGCCTGCATCAGGTGGGTCTTGCCCAGCCCCACGCCACCGTACAAAAATAGCGGATTGTAGAGTACGCCGGGTTCCTCGGACACGACTAAGGCCGCGGCGTGCGCCATTTGGTTGCCCTTGCCGGTGACGAAGGTCTCAAACGTGTACTTACTATTGAGATGAGATGTTTCCTTATAGGTCGGAATCGGGGCCGACTCTGCCTGCGAGTTGGCAGGCTGGGTGCCTGGTGCAGCGGTGCTGGTGGCAGTCGAGTTGTCACCCATGATTTTAATGACAGGCGAGATCTCGAGGTTGCCGAACTCGTAGCACCACTCGACGACCTTCGTCACTAGGTTCTGTTCCCAGTAGGTTTTGTGTAGCTGTGACGGGACCCCAATGGTGATCGTGGTTTGGGTCAACGTTAGCGGTTTGACCGCCCCGACCCAAGTGTTAAAGCTGACTGGGGTCATTTCTGCCCGGAATTTTTCTTCTAAATATGCCCATAGCTCATCGATATTTGGCACGTATTGCCCCTCCGCAACCGAAAAATGTAGTCGAAATCAAGCCGCCAACCGATTTTCCCATGGATGATCGATTCGCGACATCGCACTTTTCAGTTTAGCATTGCCCTGTAGAGTTTTCCACAGAATCAGAAGTTTTCCACATGTTGACCGTCCAAGAAAATCAAGTTTCCCCAGCGCAGGGATAATCTTGTCCCCAACGCGTGAATAAACCGCTAAAAGTCAGCTTTTTTTCGAGTTATGCACATTCTGGTGTGAAACGTAGGGCCCGTTGTGATGCATGTTTCACAAGTTTTGAACAGGTTGAAAACATCCTGTTGATAACTTTCTCAACAGGCTGTGATTTTGCCGACAAGCCGTTCATCAGCCTGGGGATAACCGAAAATAGCGAAAAGTCGGGTGACAGGTTGTCCACAGCTTTGTGCGCAAAGTGGCCAATTTGTGGACAATTCCAGAAGGGATTTTTTTCAAGGAATCCTTGACGCGGCAGGGGGTAGTCCGTATAATGAAAAGTTGTTTACTGACAATCAGTTATTCGGCGTAGCAATACGCATTAAATAGCAAACTTAACAGGAGGTGTTCCTATGACCACCAAACGGACTTTTCAACCGAAGAAGCGCCACCGCGAACGTGTACACGGCTTCATGAAGCGGATGAGCACGAAGAACGGCCGCAAAGTGTTAGCACGGCGTCGCGCTAAGGGACGTAAAGTATTATCTGCCTAACCAACCACTGACCGCGTCAGTGGTTTTTTTTTGCAAGGTGCCTTGCAGTCGCGCTCTTGGCAGGATGGGTAGCCGCTACGCATAGCTAGCCACTCCTGAGTTGCGACTGCAAAGCCCGATTAGGGATCCTCACCTTTTATTATAGGTGGAAACCCCAGAAAAACCCGTGCGAGGCGCGGCCTGGTCTTGTATACTAGTAAGCAGATTGTGAGGGAGCGCTTTGCGAAAGTCATACCGCATTAAAAAGGAATCAGAATTTCAAGACGTGTTCGACAACGGCGCATCAGTCGCGAACCGCAATTTTGTGATCTACACCCTAAAGCGTGACCAGAAACATTTTCGCGTTGGCATTAGTGTCGGCAAGAAGGTGGGTCACACCGCAGTGATGCGCAACCAGATCAAGCGTTACATCCGCCAGAGCCTGCTTGAGCTCAAGCCTGAGATCGACCCGCAGGCGGATTTTCTCGTGATCGCACGGCGCAGCGCCAACCAGCTTGACATGGCCGGGACCAAGAAGAACTTGGTTCACGTCATGAAGCTGGCTGGCCTACTCGCTGAATCAGACGTGACAACGATATAATACGGTTTTTGTTGGAGGACTTATTCGTGAAAAAATCGACCAAACGGCTCTTACTGAGTCTTGGTATCATTACGCTGGTGCTAGTTTTAAGCGCTTGCGGGACGTCGACAGTTACTAAGGCATCGACGAACCCGTGGGACCGTTACGTCATTTATAATGCGGCCCAATTTGTTCTTTGGCTGGCTAAGATTTCCGGTGGTAACGTCGGTGTCGGGATCATCTTATTCACCCTGATCATCCGGATCCTGATTTTCCCGCTCAGTTACTACCAGATCAAGAGCATGAGCAAGTCGCAGGCGATTGCGCCGCAGCTCAAGGAACTACAGAAGAAGTACAGCTCCAAGGACACTGAGACCCAGCAGAAGTTGCGTGAAGAAACGCAGAAGCTGCAGGCCGAAGCGGGCGTCAACCCAGTTATGGGCAGCTTGCCGCTGCTGGTCCAAATGCCGTTCCTGCTGGCCCTGTACCAGGCGATTTACCGGACCCCGGCGCTGAAAGTCGGGCAATTTCTGTGGATGAACCTAGGCAAGCCTGACCCGTACTTCATCATGCCGATCCTGGCGGCGCTGTTCACCTTGGCAACGTCGGTGGTTTCCACGCTGGCTCAGCCGACGCGGACATCGACGAGCTGGATCATGGCCGCCGTTTCGCCGCTGATGATTTTAGTCGTGGCCTTTAGCTTCCCAAGTGCCCTGTCGATTTACTGGGTCGTCACCAACGCCTTTTCACTGGCGCAGACCTTCCTGCTTCAAAACCCATTCAAGATGAAGAAGGAACGGGAAGAAAAAGCACGGGCCGAGAAGGAACACGAAAAAGCTGTTCGCAAGGCTTACAAGCGTGCACTGAAGAAGTAATCGGGAGGTTATCATGCCCACTTTCCAAGGAGCCACGATCCAAAAAGCGATCGACGCCGGTCTGAAAGCAATGAAGCAGGACCGCGCCGCCGTTTCTGTCGAGGTCGTGCAAGAAGGCAAAAAGGGCGTCTTAGGCATTGGCAAAAGGCCGGCGATTGTGAACCTGCAGATCAATCCGGAGCCAAGCCCCGCACCCAAGGTCAAACCTGAACCTAAATCACACCACCGCCCACCGCTACCCAAGCCTAAGTTGCCAGAGGCGTTGCGCCGTGATCAACCCGTACGTGACGACCAAACCGCCATTGCGCTGGTTCAAAGTTATCTCGAAGACATTACCACGCAGCTGCAGATTCCCACCACGATCGACAGCGAGCGTCGCGGGGACACCGTGTGGTACGCGATGACCACACCCAAAGATGCGCTGCTCATCGGTAAGCACGGGAAAATTATCAACGCGATTCAGTACCTGGCCCAAACCGAGTTTAACCACTACGGTAAAAGTAAATGGACCATTATGCTGAACGTCGGCGATTATCGTGAGCGCCGCGATGCTGCGGTTCGCCGGTTGGCCGAAAAGTCCGCCCGCGAGGTCATCGCACGCGGCACGGCGATTTATCTCGACCCGATGCCGTCGTTTGAGCGCAAGGCGATTCACCAGACCCTGGCCGACAATGAATACGTTGAGACGCATTCCGAGGGCCTCGACCCGCGGCGGTACGTCGTGATCACGCCGAAGCGGCCGAATTTTTGACAGATGGTCCGCAATTTTGTATGATACAGGCAATTCAATAAGCGATAAAGTAGTCAAAGTGCTTTGTCCATGCTGATCCCCAGACTGGGGACCAGTGTGGCGACGCACTTTTTTTATGCTATGGTGCGTAGAGTTCGCGGTCTTAGCCCGACGATCAGCCTAGCTTGAAGGTTTGCCGCCGTTTTTTGGCGGCGAGCCTTCAGGCGTAGCTGAGCGCTCGGGCGTTGCGAACTCGTAGCCCGATTAAGGTGAAGGTGCGCAGAGTTCGCGGTCTTAGCAGGATGGGTAGCCTAGCCTAAGGCATTGCCACTGGTTTTTGGCGGCGGGGCCTTAGGCGTAGCTGGCCACTCCTGCGTTGCGAACTTGGAGCCCAGTTAGTGAAAGGACGATTAACGTGGCACAAACAGTCACTGAATACGATACGATCGCGGCCATTTCGACGCCGCCTGGCGAAGGGGCGATCTCCATCGTGCGCCTGTCAGGCGAAACGGCGGTCCAGACTGCGAACAAGCTTTTCAAGGGCAAGGACCTGACCAAGGTGCCCACGAATACCATTAACTACGGGCACATCATCGATCCGGATTCCGGCGAGGTGGTCGACGAAGTGATGGCGTCCGTGATGCGTGCGCCGCGGACCTACACCTGCGAGGACATTGTCGAGATCAACTGCCACGGCGGCATCGTCGGCACGAACCGCGTCCTGCAGCTGGTGCTCGGCGCCGGCGCCCGCATGGCCGAGCCTGGGGAGTTCACCAAGCGCGCCTTCTTGAACGGCCGAATTGACCTCACCGAAGCCGAATCGGTCATGGACCTGATCCGCGCCAAAACGGACCGCGCGATGCAGGTGGCGGTCGATCAGCTGGATGGTGACCTGCGCAAGCTGATCACCAACCTGCGCCAGGAAATTCTCGAGGTGCTCGCCCAAGTCGAGGTCAACATTGACTACCCCGAGTACGACACGGATGAGATGACCACCAAGATGCTGCGCGAAAAGGCGGAGCTGGTGCTCAGCCGCGTTGACGAGCTGCTGCAAACGGCTAACCAGGGCCAGGTGCTGCGTGAAGGGCTCGCCACGGCGATTGTCGGGCGGCCCAATGTCGGCAAGTCCTCGCTGCTGAACCACATGCTGCAAGAGGACAAGGCCATTGTCACCGATGTGCCCGGGACCACGCGTGACGTGCTGGAAGAGTACGTCAACGTGCGCGGCGTGCCGCTGAAGTTGGTCGACACCGCCGGGATTCGCAAAACTGAGGACAAGGTCGAAAAAATCGGCGTTGAACGCTCGCGTAAGGCAATCACCCAGGCCGACTTAGTGCTGCTGGTACTGGATGCCAGTCAGCCTTTGGCCGCAGAAGACCGCGAACTGCTTGATTTGACCAAGGATAAAAAGCGCATCGTCGTGCTCAACAAGCAGGACCTGCCGCAGCAGCTTGACATGGCGGCACTGGCCAACCTGGTGCCGGAGGAGCAGATCATCCGCACCAGCATGCTGGATGTTTCCGGGGTGGACGCGCTGGACAAGCAGATCAAAAACCTGTTCTTTGGCGGCATTGAAAACAGTCAAAGCACAGTGATGGTCACCAATGCCCGGCAAAGCGGGTTGTTGCGCCAGGCCAAGGCGAGTCTCAAGAGCGTGCTGAGCGGCATCGACGCGGGGATGCCCATCGATCTGGTTCAAATCGACATGACTGCCGCCTGGGACAAACTTGGTGAAATCACCGGGGATGCCGCACCGGACGAGCTGATCACCCAGTTGTTCAGCCAATTTTGCTTGGGCAAGTAGTGGTTGCCGGCACCGTTCATTTTTTAACGATAAAGGAGTTCTTAAATCATGGCAGATCCAAAAGTACGTGAATACGAGGCTGACACCTACGACGTGATCGTGGTTGGTGCCGGTCATGCCGGCTGTGAGGCCGCGCTGGCCGCGGCGCGCATGGGTGAGAAGACCTTGCTGATCACGATTAGCCTGGAAATGCTCGCCTTCATGCCGTGCAACCCGTCTGTGGGCGGGCCGGCTAAGGGCGTCGTGGTCCGGGAAATCGACGCACTGGGCGGTGAAATGGGCCGCAACATCGACAAGACCTACGTTCAGATGCGCATGCTCAACACTGGCAAGGGTCCGGCGGTTCGCGCGCTGCGGGCGCAGGCGGACAAGGCCGCTTACCACCGCTCCATGAAGGACACGATTGAAAAAGAAAATAACCTTGACCTGCGCCAGGGGCTGGTTGAGCGGCTGCTGGTCGAAGACGGCACCTGTGTCGGTGTCGTTGCGGCCACAGGGGCACGCTACCGCGCCAAGAGCGTGGTGCTGACGGCTGGTACGTCTTCACGCGGCAAAATCATCATCGGTGAGCTGATGTACTCCTCAGGCCCGAACAACTCCTTGCCTTCCATCAAGCTGTCAGAGGACTTGGAGCGCCAAGGCTTTAAGTTGCGCCGCTTCAAGACCGGCACACCGCCGCGCGTGGACGGCAACTCAATCGACTTTTCGCAGACCGAGGAGCAGCCGGGCGACACCACGCCGCACGCGTTTTCCTACGAGACACCGGATTCCGTGTACCTGAAGGATCAAATGTCGTGCTGGATGACCTATACCAACGAAACGACGCATAAAATTATTCGCGCCAACCTGGACCGCGCCCCGATGTTTTCGGGGGTAATCAAGGGCGTTGGGCCGCGCTACTGCCCGTCCATTGAGGACAAGGTCGTCCGCTTTGCCGACAAGCCGCGCCACCAGCTGTTCCTGGAGCCTGAAGGCCGCGACACTGAAGAGTATTACGTCGGCGACTTTTCGACGTCGATGCCCGAAGAAATCCAGCTGAAAATGCTGCATTCCGTCGCCGGGCTTCAGCACGCTGAGCTGATGCGGCCGGGTTATGCCATCGAGTACGACGTGATCGAGCCGTGGCAGCTGACCGCAACGATGGAAACGAAGATCGTCAAGAATCTCTTCACTGCCGGCCAGATGAACGGCACCAGTGGCTACGAAGAGGCAGCCGGTCAAGGCATCATGGCGGGCATTAATGCCGCCTTGCGTGCCCAGGACAAGCCTGGCTTCACGCTACGCCGCTCCGACGCCTACATTGGGGTGATGATCGACGACTTGGTCACCAAGGGCACTAACGAGCCGTATCGGCTGCTGACGAGTCGTGCCGAGTACCGCTTGATCCTGCGCCACGATAACGCGGATCTGCGGCTGACGGAGATGGGCCACGAGCTGGGTCTGATCTCCGACGCCCGCTACGCCAAGTTCCAGGAGAAAAAGGCGGCGATTGAGGAAGAAATTAAGCGGCTGGAAACCACTCGTCTCAAGCCGAGTCAAGTCAACGACTGGCTGGCCAGTATCAACGCTGCGCCACTTAAAGATGGCGTGCTCGCCAGCGATTTTCTGCGTCGGCCGGAGGTGTCTTACGATGACCTGATGCAGTTTATTCCCCGGGAAATACCACTGGACCATTATGTCACGGAGGAAGTTGAAATCTCCCTAAAGTACGCCGGCTACATTGAAAAGGAAAAGCAAAGCATCGCTAAATTGGAGCGGATGGAAGCCAAGAAGATTCCTGACCGGATCGATTATTCCGCGATCAACGGACTGGCGACAGAAGCGCGGCAGAAGCTGACCAAGATTCAGCCGCAGACCTTGGCCCAGGCCAGTCGCATCAGCGGGGTCAACCCAGCAGATGTGGCGATCCTGTCGGTTTATGTCGAGCAAGGCAGAATCGCAAAAGTGGCGCCTGGCGCCTAACGAAAAACGGCACTGACCTCAATGGCCAGTGCCGTTTTCATGTACAGAGATAGGTTAAGCGCGTTTTTGCTGAATCTGCTTGTATTCGGCCGGTGGCAGCTTGCCCAGCTCGACCAGCTTGCTTTCAATCTGGTCCAGAACGGCGTTGCGGTCATCGTGGTCGTTGACAAAGTCGTATTTGTCGCGGTCGATCGTCAGCAGCGTGGAACGCGTGTAGCCCTTGGACCAGTCGCGGTACGCCTGGTTGACGCGGTGGTAGTAGTCGATCAGTTCCGGCTTTTGGCGAATATCTTCCATTTCGCGACCGCGGCCCTGGATCTCATCGATTTCGTGTTCCGGGTCGATTTTCAGGTAAACAGCCAAATCAGGCATGCCATTCCAGGGACTGCCGTTGACGTTGGCCTGCATTTCCTGGGATAAGGTGACATAGACGTTGAAGTCGACATCATCGATTTCACCGTGCTTGTGCAGCTGGCTGGCCATGACGAAGTCCGATTCCAGTGAGGAATCCATCACCGCATTCTCCTGCAGGATAGCCTTCTTGAGCTGCTGGTAGCGGAACGTCAGAAAGGCGATCTGCAAAATAGTCCCAGTGGTTTTCCGGCTATCTTCGCCAGCGGAGTAGAACTTCTGCAACATGTTGGCGATCATGCCGTTGCCTTCGACGTCCTCATAAAACGCTGAGGAATGGAGATCCTGTGACAGGATTTTTGTGAGGGAGGTTTTGCCCGCACCGATACTTCCGAGGATATAGATCATGAGTCTGCTTCTTTCTGTGACCAGTAGTTTCTAGACAATAACGTTGTCCATTATACGCGAAATCAGCGGGCTTAACAGCGCAAAATGGGCCAGATGTGGGTGGTATTCGACCCGCCCCCACAAGATACGCCGAACAAATGGCGCGGTGCCGGGGATGCCACTGGGGGCGCAAAAAAACCAGCACCACAGGAAAATGATTTCCCAAGTACTGGGTTGATTGCCAAATTTTTAGGAGTCCCCAGGCGGCCTTGTAAAAAGGTCTCAGCGCACCGTGAGCAGGCTGATGATGACGCCGGCAACAATGACCGCGACCACGCCCTTTAAGCCTGTAGCGCGCAAGGAGAGCTGGTTGGTGCGCCACTCCGCAAAGATCAGGCCCAGCGTGACGATCAGTGCTACGATCCCCATGATCAATAATTTCATTACCAGTGCGTCCATGAGCCGCCTCCGCGTCAGTTATACTTCTAGGTCAAAAAAGGGATTGATCTGCTTTTGCAGGTCGTGGATCTGGACCAGGTTGACCGAAGGCATCAGCCGGTAGATAAAACCGGCAAATGTGTCACGGTGAAACTTGTAGTCCATCCGGCCCATCCGGTGCGGCCGGCCGTTCTTTTTTTCCCAGACTTCGAGATTATATTCCGCGTCCGGGATGATTGCAATATACCTGTGATCGTCGAGCGCGACGATCGGCTTAACAACTGATTGATCCAACATCGCCATTTCCTCCAAATTCCAATCGAGCTGATGGCCTGCCTTCCGGAATGTGCTAACAGGTAATCGCTGTGACATCAATTATAGCAGAGTCGGTGCAACCGGCGCGGTAAAAAAGTTTGTGAAATCTCGTGAATCAACTTTCACAAGCGTCCAAATTGGCGCGGCCGTAAGAAGTAGCCTGTCAAGCCCCAAAATCAGGAAAGGCGCATTGAAACAAGGATGAAAGCATACTATGGTACGCACCAAGCGGCCACAAAAAAATATTTTTCCTTGGCCACCCAGACAACTAAATTTCACAAAGTCGGTGCGTCCGACTGCACTGACACTGATTATACGAACGAATGTTTGCCAAGTCAACAGAGATTCGTTGACCACTGAAAATTAATTCATTTATGTCAGGAAGAACGCGACGATTGGATTCAAATGTCCCAAAGAGGCGGTCGCGACATCCGGAAGCGGAATGACGTCACGCCAATTGAAGGCAGCAGGCATTCAGCCCCTACGCCTGTGCCTGCAATGTTATTTAATGGCAAAAATGGCCGAAAAGCCCGCGTCAAGTGGCACGAGCTTTCCGGTCAGAAAGTATTTCCCGGGTGATGTTAGATCAGGTTGAAGTGCGTCAAGGCATCCACAATGCCACCTTGCTGGTAATCAGTGGTTTGGTAGTCAGCAATGGCGGCCACTTGCGGCAGTGCGTTGCCCATCGCGACGCCCACTGTGGCGCGCTTCAGCATGGGGATATCGTTGTTTCCATCACCAAAGGCGTAAGTGGGGATCCGCGCAAATTCCGGTCGGTCCGTCAGGATGTCGATGCCGGTGGCCTTGTTGATGCCGGCGTTGACCACGTCCAGCGCGAATGGCCCGTTGCGGAAGAAGGCGAGTTCCGGAAAGGCGGCGACATACTGAGCCCCAACTTCGCGGCCCTTGTCGGTGTTCGGCGTGAACAGCAGCATCATCACAGTCGGTTCGTGCAGGTAGAAATCGTGATCAACCGTCGGGTTGGCTTGGTGTACGAGCTTGTAGTTGCCTTCGATGTTGGCGTCGTGGTGAGTGGCCGCAACGTGTTGATCGTTGTAAAAGCTGATGGCGACGTTGTCCTTGTCTGCCTGGGTCACAAACCGTGCCAGTTGAGGTGCCCCCACTGGGCTTTGGTACAGGTGCCGCCCCTTGTAAAACACGTCTGCCCCATTGCCGCAGATCAGCGTGTCAATGCCGGTTTGCGCCACCAGGTCGTCCAGCTCCCAACGGTTGCGACCAGTGCAAATCACCGGCAGGACATCTTCGTCTTGCATCCGTTTGATTGCGTCCAGGTTTTCCTTAGGTACCTGCTTGTCTTGGTTCAGCAGGGTGCCGTCGAGGTCAAAAAAACAAACTGCTTTGGTCATGTGATCCTCCAATAAGATTAATAGGGCTATTCTACCATACCCGCACGTAAAAACGGCCGCGAGCACCAGCTCGCGGCCGTTAGTGGCAAATTACTTGCTGAGTTTGGAAGCGGCGGCTTCATCAATAATGATGATGGCGTCTTTGTGGTTTTGCAGGACCGAAGCCGGCACGTGGTCGGTCACAGGGCCCTCGATCGTGGCCTTGATGGCGTCGGCCTTATTTTCGCCGTAAGCCATCAGGATGATCTGCTTGCCCTTCATGATCGAGCCGATGCCCATGGAGATGGCGTACCGCGGCACGTCCTTTTCATCGTCGAAGAAGCGCTTGTTGGCTTCGATCGTCGATTCAGTCAGGTGAACCTTGTGTGTCGTCGAGTCGAAGCTGGAGCCTGGTTCGTTGAAGCCGATGTGACCGTTGCGGCCAATGCCGAGGATCTGGATGTCGATAGGGTTGTCGGCGATGATCTGGTCATAGTCCTTGGCTGCCTGCTCGATGTCAGCGGCGTTACCGTCCGGCACATACGAGTGCTTGAACGGCTTCTTGTTGAACAGGTTGTCCTTCATGAACTGGTGATAGCTTTGCGGATTGCCCTCTGGCAGACCCACATATTCGTCGAGGTTGACAGAGGTCATGTTGGAGAAGTCGAGGTCGCTGGCAACCATTTCTTGGTACAACGGAATCGGCGTGGAGCCGGTGGCCAGCCCTAGTACCTTGGCACCGTTGTCGATACCTTGCTTGATCAGCTCGAAGGCTTTCTTGCCGCCCTCGTTTTTATCTTTAACAGTAATGACTTTCATGTCTGTTCCTCCTTGTTTTGGTCTAGTCCATTATCGAACGTTCAGGAGAAAATGTCAACCGGTCTATACAGATTTTCACATGAAAAAAGCGGCCCTGGTGTCACTCGCCTTAGGACCGCTTTCATTATACGTAGATGGGCGCACTTTGCCTACTGATGCGGATCGGTCAAGTACAGCTGGCGCAAATCCCTGAGATCGGTCGCCGAAAAGCCCAGCTGTTGCATGACGTAATGCGGCCAGTCGCCAAAGTCGCTATCGATCAGGTCTTTTACGGCGACGTAGCAGGAGGCCTCAGCAGCGTTCTTGTTCATGCGGTCGACCAGCTCGCTGGCGCCGGTTTTCAGCGCGGCCTGAACCTCTTCCGTTGGGGCGAAGAAAACGGCGTTGGTCAGCAGGTAGTCTTCACGAATCGTGGCCTCAGGGACGCCCAGCGCGCCTTCGATCATCATTGCGCCGATGCCGGTGCGGTCCTTGCCCGCCGCGCAGTGGAAGAGGACCGAGCGGCCGGGCTCAGGATTGCCCAGCAGCAAGCTGAACAGCTCGCGGTAAACATTATTCGCATGCGGGTCGGTGAGCATTTTCAGGTAGACCTCGGCCATCGGATCCATCCGGTGATCAAAATGCGCACGCAGGTGGCGACCAATTTTCTGGACCAGACCGTTGTTGTCGAGCGGGTACACAGAAAGATGCTTGTAGGTGACGCCTGGCGCGAGCACGTCTGGACTCATCGCGACCTCACTGTCTGAGCGGAGATCGACGACGACATTGAGTCCGTATTTACGGAGCCAGACGGCGTCTTCCGGCGTCAATTCGGACAGGCTACCGGAACGCAGGAGCTTGTGCGACGCGATGACCTTGCCATCCGCTGCCGGGTAATCGCCGAGTTCGCGCAAATTAACGCTATTTTTCAATGAAATCAAACGGTCGACCATGAATCCGCCTCCAACTTAATGCTGAATCCATTATAGTATAGTCAGCTGGAGAAGGTTCAATCGGGCTGGTGATGCAGGAGTGCAAAGGGGCAGAGAGAAGTTTCACCAAACGCTGTTTCTAAAGGGTTTACCAGCTTTTTGACCTGGTTTTCTGAAAGCGGGTGGCCTAGGAATAGCCAGAACCGCCATTTTCGCGTATAATCGGAAACGACAAGCACGCAAATAAAGGAGCGAATCATGGCAGGAATCAAACTGTTCACGCTCAACGGCAATGTGCCGCTGGCGCAAAAAATCTCACAAGAACTCGGGGTGCCGCTGGCGCCTGCGTCAGTCAAGCATTTTGCCGATGGCGAAATCGCGATCGACCTGGATGATTCTGTCCGCGGGGCGGATGTTTACGTGATCCAGCCGATTTCGGACCCGGTCAACGAGAACCTGATGGAGCTTTTGATCATGATCGATGCGCTGCGCCGGGCTTCCGCGCACGCCATTAACGTCGTCGTGCCTTACTACGGTTACGCTCGTGCGGATCGTAAGGCCCGTTCGCGTGAGCCAATCACGGCCAAGCTGGTCGCGAACCTGCTGACCATGGATGGCATCGACCGCTTTGTCGCTGTGGATCTGCACGCCGATCAGCTGCAAGGGTTCTTCGACCTGCCAGTCGATCACCTGCGCGCGATGACCCTTTTTGCCAAGTACTTCAAGAGCCTGAACCTCGGCGCCGAAAATGTGGTCGTTGTGGCGCCGGATCACAGCGGCACCAAGCACGCCCGGGCGCTGGCGGAGCTGCTCAACACGCCGATTGCCATCGTCGACAAGCGAACCGATACCGGCGAGGTGGGTGTCATCGGCCATGTGCGCGGTCAGCACACCATCATCATCGATGACATGATCGACACTGGCAAGCGCGTAATTGACGCAGCTAAGGCCCTGCGTGAAGCGGGTGCGCTTGACGTGTACGCAGCGGCCACTCACGCGGTCCTGTCGCGCGGCGCTGCCACCAAGCTGAGTAAGCTGGACCTCAAGCAAATCGTGCTGACCGACACGATCAACATGCCAGCGGAAAAACACTTGCCGAACATGAAGATCCTATCCGTGGGGCCGATGCTGGCGGAGGCCATTAAACTGATCTCCACGAACCAGTCGATCCACCCGTTGTTTGAACCCCAAAACGATTAATTAGTAAATCACGGCGTCAGGCGAATTTGCCTGGCGTTTTTGCGTGGTCTCGCACAATTATGTCCGGGTTTGACCAGTTTTTTGGACTTTTTTGGCAAAAGGTGTTGCGCCAGTAGGGCTTGCATGATAATATATTTAAGTCGTCAAGTGATGACATCCAGATTCATGGGTGGTTAGCTCAGCTGGCAGAGCAACGGACTCTTAATCCGTGGGTCCAGGGTTCGATCCCCTGACCACCCAGAATAGCGTTATCAACCAGTAGCAAACGTTGTCAAAACAGCGTCGTTACTGGTTTTTATTTTAACCAGATTGTTATTGGCTGTCATTGATTATCAATAAAAGAAAACCACGAGAAAACCACGGAGTTCATTTCTGCTTGGCAGGCGGTGGCCGTCCATTATGGGCGGCTATTTTATTATCTATTGTTGCTACTGCATGTTATACTGTGTTCGTCTATAGAGACAATATAACCAAAAAGGAGGAATTATCATGCATTTTCTTTGGGCTTTAATTGTTGGCGCAATAATCGGCGCTATTGCAGGTGCGATTACAAGCAAGGGCAAGTCTATGGGCTGGATTGCAAATATTGTTGCTGGCCTTGTCGGTTCCTCTTTAGGGGAAGCACTCCTTGGGCACTGGGGTCCTCAGTTGGCCGGAATGGCCATAATTCCATCGATAGTCGGAGCAGTTATTATTGTCGCTGTTGTATCTTTCTTTGTTGGCAGATCTAAAGACTGACGGGAGGTCGGACTATGGACGCATTAAAATCGGTTTTTAAGTTCATGGTAGCAAGCACTTTTCTTGTTGGTGGTGTCTTGGTAGCTGGTACAATTTGGGCAGCTAAGGGGATCGACAAGGCTGGAGATAAATTGCAAGATTCGATTCACGATTGATAGGTGTTCTGGCCGTCCATCATGGACGGCTATTTTTGTGCCAGTAACTGGTTCTGATATTCGTTGTCTAGTGCAGCCACGACCGTACCTCAAGGAACAGTCGTTGAAATTGTGTCAGAACGCGTCTGTCAGCGCCGTATTCAAAGTGGATTTGAGCCACTTAGGACTTTTCCAGAACTCCATTGTTCCAGGTCAATTAGATTGACCTTAAATCCTGATGGCTCTTGCCCATAACGGATTATCAGCACACAAAAAAACGGGCATTTCTGCCCGCTAGATGAAAACGGCAAGTCACGTAGTCAGCTTCCAAAGCAGAACGATCTGCCGGTGAAGTTGTCTATTTTTGTGGCTACGGAGTACAAACGCTTCGCGATGATGAGCCACGGTCTGTAAAATGCGCCACCGGTTAGCTATGCCGTGCGTCGGTTAAAACGGATCTACCCGCTTATCGCCTAGGACTGTCTTAATTATATCATAATCTATTGGTTATTGATACTATACGTCTGCTGCGAACAAGCCACGTAGCTGCTGGATCATGCTGACCACTGAATACGGTGGTTCTTGACTCGCCGTGCTGACCTCACCCCGGTTTTGATACCAGAATTCGGTCATCATCGCCACGGCGACGTCGAACTGTGAATATTCTTCCAGCTTGGCAATGTCTGCGGTGCTGTCTACCGCATTGTGGACGTAGTCTTGAGCGGCTGTAATGTAGTTTTGAATGAGTGTGTCATCAGTATCAGTCTGCACACGCAGGCTATTTTTAATGTTATCAGTAGTGACAGTCATGTGCTCATCTCCTATATAAAAATAGGGCGTACCCCAAGGTACACCCCAGACTGTTTCATTAAGCTGCTGGCTTGGTTACCGGTGTGATGTCAACAATTCGAGCAGCGTCTGGATCAACCACTTCATAGTCGTTGCGAATGACCACGGCCAGCCCTTGGCTGTAGCTGTCGAACCGTTCCCACTGGGTGTTGACCTCGTTCTTCTGGGCTAAGAAAATTGCTTGAGAAAAGTCTCCGATGATGATCCGATAGGTGCCCGCCTTATCAGTCGGCAATACTTTGTTAGCAATCACGATCACCGGTGCACCGAACAGCTGCTTGCCAGATGGTGCCGTGATAGAGGGTTGAAGCAGGTAGCGACCTTCGCTGTCCTTGAGGGTGTCAAGGTAGTTGTAGGCGTCCTGATTAACGATCACAGACAGGGACAGCGCCGGGTCCAGTTCGATGTTGAACGTCTGCTTGATGTCGTCTAAGCCGGTACCGGTGATGTGCTTGAAGTTATCGTTGGTGCCCGTCTTGCCAGTCAGAACGCTGATAATGTTGCTATTGTCCGTGTTTTGTACCAGCTTCTTGAGTTGATTCTTAACCTCGGCAACAATATCAACTTCACTGTCTTCTACCAGTTCATTAGACAGATAGATCTTGCCAGCACGGGTCGCGACTTTGTAATCGACACCGCGGAACAGGGTCGCATCGATCTCCGGAACGTCGGCGAGTTCTTCCTTGGTGGCCAGTACGCCGTTGTTGGTGAGGGCGATCGGGTAGGTGCCGACTGGGGTACCAACTTGCTTTACCGTCACGTATTTAGCCAAGTCATAGTCGGATTTCTTGAGGTTCCAGACGTCTTCAATGACTTCTTGAGGGACGACAGCACCGGCGGTGGTTGTGGTCAGGCCGTCACGTTGCTCACCCATGCTACGAATGTAGTCTTCGTAGGCCCGCGATGCGGTGTATTCTTCATTATCAATAATGGTTTTTTCAGTCATGGTTTTATCTCCTTTTTCTGGTTGTTCAGTATTAGTTTTCAGCCACTCGGTGTAGCTGCGTTTGTCCACTTGGACGTTGGTATCGTCATACGCTGGAATAGCTACCAGTGAGACGTCAAACAGGCTCTTGACTTGCTTGATGGTACGGATCACTTGGCCACTGTCGTCCTTAGTGAACGTGTCACCATCGGGTGCTGCGTTGAAAGTGAAGCTCATGGCTGACAGGTTTCCAGCTTGGACGTTCGTGTACGCATCGTTGGCGGTGGTGGTGTCGGGGAGAGTAGCTTCAAAGTGAAGTCCCTTGTCGTCTACGTCAAGTTGTAGGGTGCCGGCTTTAGTGCTGGCGAGGACCTTGCTAAAATCGTGATCAGATACCAGATAGACGTCTGACAGATCCACGCCATCGAAGGCACTAGGATCGACGACTTCCTTAAAGCCACCTAGATCCTTGCTTGGACTATTGAAGACTACGGCATAGCCGGTGAGCTTCTTGGGTGTATCATTTGGTGCGGTGCTTGGATCCTTTTGGTCTTGGCTGTCGTCTGCTGTGGTAGGATCAGCGGCAGTTAGATCAGCGTCAGGATTCAGGCGCTTTTCTACGTCATCATTGTTCATTTGACGCACTTCCTTTCTGTTTATCTTGATAAGTGACAAGGTTGCTTAGCGGCGTATAGTTCAGGCTGGCCATGATCTCATCTCCACCGGGAATTGATGGCAGGTTCAACTTAGCGCGTGCTTCATTGGTGGTCAGCAGTCCGCCTTGCAGCCCCTTAATGGCTAGTTCTTGCATCGTCGTGGGGTCAGCACTGAACAGCTTGTCTGTGTTAAAACTAAACCGGTTGTCACCCGTTGACAGCTTGGCGTCCATCTCACTAGTGAAGCAGGTGAAGTATTGCACCAGCGTGTTTTGCAGATAGACTAGGTTTGATTGCACGGCGTTAGAGTGCTCGCTCTCAATACCTAATCGATCTAGTGGTAAGCCGAACGCTTTGGCAATCTGTTTCGTTGTCCAATCGCTAGAATTGACTAGATTCAGCACGTCAGTATTAACTTCGAGTTGCTTGTAGTCCATATCATTGTCGAGAATGATGGTCTTGAGGGCATTGTCACCGCTGTTAGCAGTCTCAAACTTTGATCGGATATTCTCCTTGGCCTTGGCATCGAGCTGGGACTTGTTCACCTTGAGTATGCCAGTCCCTTGGACACCGGTATCGAAGAAGCCTTTGAGTAGCTTGTGTCCCGCATGTTGCACCCGAACTTCATCATGCAAGCTGTAAAGAGGCGATAGGCCCTTGTATCCGTCTTGTGTGAAGCACTTGAAGTGCAATACCTCGTTGGCGCTTAAACGCTGTGAGCGACCATTCTGGGGCGTATACGTGTAGCTGATAATGCCGGTCGTATCGTCTTGCTTGACCACCATTTGGCTGTTTGGAACAAACTCGAAGCCGGTGACTTGTCCGCTAGGGTTCTTAGTAACGCGTGCGAAGCTATTACCATTCAGCAGCATGTTGGCCACTAGGGCAAACTTGAACGACCATGCTGTCATGTGATCGTTAGGGGCCTTGTTGAGTAACCCGCTGATACGCTTGTCATTGTATTCAATCGGGTTAGTCGCGAGGTCGCTGGCAATCACGCGCACCGCCGTAAATACGTCCGAGTTTCGCAAAGCATGAACGCCCACATAAACGCCGCTGTCGTTGCTCGTCATGCTGACAAGGGCATCTAGGAACGGTTCGCTGTTGTCATCGCGAGGTTGTGTTGTGTCATTCGTGAAAAAGCTCATTGTTTCACCTCCCTTTGTTGAAGTTGATGATGACTGCGATGGCGATCAGGGCTGCGCCGATTGCTACCATGCCAACGCCACACCCGAACAGCCACCAGATACCAGTGACGATACAGATCATGCCTAGCAGTAATAGCACGGTCTGTGCGTTAAAAGCTGAAGTCATCGCCCGAATAAAAGTCATTGTCCGCTACCTCGCTTTCTTTGTTTTGATCCATGGCAATGGTGTAGGCATTCATCAAAGCCGCTATGGGGTCGATCCGTGTCGCATTGTGTGCCTTGTCGATGATCGGGTTGTTGTTGGCGTCATACTTTAGAATGGCGTTGTTCACCGCATAGGCCAGTAGTTGGTTGTCTGCGTGCTTTAGGAGGCCGTTAAATAGATCATCACGGAACCGCACAGTCGGTATTGACAGCGTGCGCTGGCCTTGGCGTACCTCAACCATTGGCAAGTCTCGTTTCTCAAATTCTGGCAGTAGGTAGCCGAATGACCACGGATCGTAACAGATGGCGCGCACACTCCAGTGGTTCCGCTCGATTATGTCGAGAATGAAGCGTAGCACCTCGTCATAGTCGATCATGCCGCTGTCGAGTTTGGTAATGCTGCACTCGCCGCGACTGGCGCCACTGATGTAATCGAACCCGTCACGTTTGATTTTCTCTTCCAGTCCGTACTTAGTCCCCACGAATGAATGGCTGTCAGCATACAGGTAGCCATCTTCTGGAACTAGCCATGAGATGCTGGTCAGGTCACTAGACTTGGAGAGGTCCAGCCCGATATACACGTCTTTTCCTTTGGTGTCTGGCGGCTCGATAGTAGCTTTCTCCCAGTCGTCCAGACTGATGTAGCTGTCTGCTCTAGCTGATTGCCACATGTTGAAATTCTTGACGAGGATCGGTCGCAATGTTCCTTGCTTGGCTGACAGGTCCACGTCTGCTTGCAGGCTAGGCCGCATTGTCCTTGCTCTTTCAGCATTGGCCAGTAGTGGATTGGACTTCTCCCAAGTCTCTGGTGAAAAGGCTTCGTCTTTGCTATCCTGCTCAAAAATGGCAATAAAATACCGATCAGCTTGTTCGCGACCGGTTAAGATTTTGGAAACGAATTTGTATTCCTTATACATTGGGCCGTTCATGTCTGGCCCCGTCGTTGAGATGACGGCTAGTAAACTGTTATCACTGTTGATCTGGCCAGATTTGAGTGTTCGTAGAATCTCATCGGTACGAGCTAAGGCGAATTCATCAATAATAGCCAAGTCACTTTGATAGCCATCTAGGCTGTGCAGATCAGACGCAAGCGGCACGGCTCGGCTGTTGCTCGGCAAGTCAATGATCTCGTTGCGGTTAATCTTCAAACGTTCTCGCACAGAGGTAGAAACTTTCCAAACTTGACGTAAGCCGCTAGACAACATATCGAATGCTAAGTGTGCTTGAGCGTTGCTGTTGGCTGTATAGACGATCTCTCGGTTCATGGCTGGCTTGTTCTCCCTGAGGAGATACAACGCACCTAGATCAGCCATCAGGAAGCTCTTACCATTCTTGCGTGCCATGCTGATGTAGGCTCGATCATACCGGCGGTTGCCGGTTTCCTTATCACGCCAGCCGAACAGCTCTGAAATCAACCACTTCTGAAACAGCTCTAACTTGAGTGGTGACCCATCACGTGCCGGCATCAGTTCGATGAATTCAATGGCTTTGTTGGCAAAGTCCTCATCGAAGTAATACGGCCATGGGTTCTTCTTGCGCTTGCTGGCTTTTAGGTCTCGCCGATAACGTCTTGCAGCTTGCTTGATTTTCTTGCCGGCCACGATGTCGCCGCTTATTACCTTGTCGGTATATTCAGTCGCATAGTTCATTGGGCTATCAACTCCGCGAACGGGTCGTCAGGCTTCTTCTTAGTCTCGCTCTTCACTGCTAACTTAGCCCGGCTGTAGACGGATAGACCCAGCAAGTCATCGATGCGGATCATCTGGTTCGTGGCATCTAGCTTCATCTTCACGGCCGGATTGGCTTTCACGCTATCAGTGGTTTCAACCGTCATGCCTTGCTCTTTTACAAGCTCGGCCGCTTTCTGAATGTCAGAATAGGCTTGGCAGTGACTGGCAATCAGGGCAGCGTCCAGTTCGCTCACTGGAATGTCTTTCTTGAGTAACGGCACAATACGTTGCCACTCGGTCACGGCATAGTCATCAAGCCATGCAGGGGGCTGCTCAACTAATTCTTGATAGGTAAATAATGATTCTTCCATGTCGCGCCGATCGGCGAGCTTCTTCTTGCTCATCGTGCCACGCATTTGGGTAATGGATTTAAGCGGTGCGCCCATTGCTATCGCGTCCTTTCTTTATAATTTGGATCAGACTTATCTAATCTAATTATAACACGAATTTTCTAGTTTACATAATTAATTACGGTAATCACTGATTTTCAATGGTTAATCTGGGATGCTTGGTCCCCATGACTGCATGACCTAGCCCCCATAACTAGATGGGGATAGCGTGCGGCGTCTTCGACTTTCGTCTTCACGCCATGGCAAGTGTTGCACAAGCTTTGTAGGTTGCTCTCGTCGAAGCGTCGGCTCCAGTCCACACGTATCGGTACAATATGATCTACGACGTCGGCTTGCACGTATAAGCCGTTGGCCTTGCATCGTTCACACAGCGGATGTGCTAGGCGATAGGAATACGACAGCTTGCGCCATGACTTGGACTTGTAGAATTGGAAGTAGCGACCACCGATCTCTTTGCGGTGTGCATAGCGTTCGTTGTCGGACGCTCGCGGTTCTGGCTGGTGCTTGTCACAGTACCGTTGATTGAACGGCACCATGGTGTTGCACCCAGCGTGGTTACATAGCTTCATGATCATGCCAATACGCCTGCTTGTTGCTGGTCGACATAGTAGACGCTGACTACTAGCTTGTGGTGTTCCATTTCTAGAAGTTTATTTGCTGGCTCCTGATATACCTGAATACTTTTGACCTCTACCGAATGAATCGCAAAGAATGCTGTCAGCATGCGGTTGACCTCTTTCTCTGTTCCTGCTACTTCAAATTCTTTCATAGTTCTAAGCTCCTTTGGTTGTCTTCTTGAGCGTCACAATATCGAACGCGTTCGGATCATCGTCATAGGCAATAGACTTAATTGTGTACAGTGCGCTGTTCAGCTTTATCATCATGCTGTCGTCTAGCGCGTCAGTGTGACGTACCACGATGGCGATGGTGTCCTCTAAGTCTGTGCCAGTGATCTGGTAGGTCTGTGTAACGGTGCGGTTATATGATCCATAGAACAGGGTTCCAGTCGGCTCAAATGTAGAGATGTTAATACCTGCGCCAGTCCTGTGGTTAACTGTCTTACCGATTTCAGCCACCTTGTTCAGGCGGGCAATTGAATAGTTCTTCATGTGATTAACGCTCCTAATATCTCTTATCCTTGACAAGATCAATCATGCGTTCAATTGAACTAATGGTGTCACTTGCTGAGAAACAAAGTTCATGGTATGCAATATGGCTAATGCTTCCATATGAAGATCGTGTCAATAGGTTAACGTGTGAGAATTGAAAACCATCTGATATTTCAAACGTTGGATATACTTCGATTTCATAGCCTTCACGTTGCTTAACAATGATGAACCAATCTTTTGGTGTCATGCTGCGCACTACGTAGTGTTCCTTCACAAGCGCCCCGAGTTCAGTCCACTTGTCCCGATCGTGGTTAACGTCTAAGAGTGCTGCTCTGCGATATGCTGTTTTTGTCATTTTAATTTCTCCTCGCGTATAGTTTTAAACTTGTTTGTCTTTTACGTGGTCCACGTGGTCCACCCGGGCAAACGCCGGTATATCGGCGTTTTGAGTTACAGCTTACGTGGTCCATACCCGGTCCATACCCGGTCCAGTTTATTAGCTGTAAATGGTGGACCACGCATGGACCACGTATAGCCCACGTAGGCAAAACTCGCAATCCATTGCTGTGCCTGGGATTGACCACGTGGACCACGTGGACCACGTTAGAAACTAGAAAACTATATCCGCACATACCCATGTGGCCGGTTTCCGTGGATGCGTAACCTTTGCGCTTGCCAGCCTTCCATGTTGTCCATAATGAGCTTGATCCGTTTTGCGTCAGAGTTTGTACGCCCCATCAGGTAACGATCCACTGACTTGTCAAACACCACTTCCATGATTTCTCTTGTTGTGGTTTGTTGCAGTGGTTGTAATTCACCGGCGTCTAAGTGCTGTTGTAACCAAGTAGCAACATCGCCGTTATGGTCAATATGCGTGTGAAAGAAGCTGGCTTTTAGGCTCAATGACAGCTTTTCCCAATTCGACGGTACTTTCATGTTGAGGAAGTCCTCAATGGCCTCTTTCATCGGGTCCACGGTCTCTGCTTCCTGTTGATATGGTTTCGCCAGTTGCATCAGCTTATCGTCAGCAAAGACACTCTCACCTGCATCCACCCATGTTTTGACCTCTGCCAGTACCTGATGTACATCGTGGTTGATCTTCGGCACGCTTTCTTCATTGCGCCACACCACCTTTGTGGGCTTTGTAACGCCACATCTGATAGGGAAGAAACGACGTTCACCAGTGGCGTCTTTCAAATAGTCCTGTTGATTAGTGCTACCAATGAATACACACTTGCGTAAGTGTGGGTATACGTAATGGCTATAACTGCCGCGATATGAATCAGACTGGGCGCTAATGAAACTCTTAGCTGATTCAATCTCGGTCTTTTTCATAGCGGAAAGCTCACCGAGTTCCATGACCCAGTTGCCTTGTAGTTTCTTGTAATCCTCATCGGTCTTGCCCATCGATTTCAGTGAATCGCTGAACTTCTCCGGGAATAAGTTACGAGCAGCGGTGCTCTTGCCTAGCCCTTGTTTGCCTTCGAGAATTGGAACGAGCTCAAACTTGCAACCGGGCTTGTAGACTCGTTTCACTGCACCAGCTAACCACTTGCGCGTCACGATGCGTGTATATTCGCTGTCCTCGGCACCTAGGTAGTCGATGAAGTACCGTTCAGCTCTCGGGGTGCCGTCCCATTGTTCCGTTTCGATCCAGTCTTTAACCGGGTTGATCGACTGCTCTTTGCCAATGTTGACCATCGCGTCTTGTTCGTTTTGCTTACTGAACAATATATTGTGCTTGCGTTCAATGTATGAGCGGACGATAGCATCGTCTTCATCGGTCCAGAATCCTTTGCGGATTGGTAATCCTTTTGCGCCTTTGGTCTTGATGAGTAACTCTGAGAAGTCGTCCCATGCAATCACTCCGGCAAAGCTAGGATCATGTTCTATTAGCAGTTGTAGGTTGACGACTGAATCTTTCTTGATCCCACCGTTACCGTCAACCTTGAGTTCTTCTCGCCACTTCTCTTTGCCCGAAAAGTCGACACTGACCACTTTGTCAGCTTCCTCTTTAATATCTTCTGGCATTGTTTTAACCAACGGCACGCCTCCTCTCTTCGGCTTTCAATACTGACTTGAAAATCTTGTTCACTTCGGCTTCTGGTAGTGGGCTGTCTAAGTAGCTGTCGTTAGTGGTAAACAGCAAGTTATACACTGTTACTGGGTCTGCACCCGTAAAGAACAGCTTGCCAGCAATCCTAGTTAAGAAGTCGTTGCGGTTTCCATTTCCAGTACCGGCTACCATCTCGTCGAGCAGGCGACCGGACCAGCGCTTTCCTGTGTAAGCAGCGGAACCCAGATTCGGGTTCGGATGGTTGACACGCTGAATCTCAGTAAGTAACCACTGAGGCGCGGGTGATAGCTTGGTGATCTTGTGCCCTTTAAGTGGTTGATACATGCCGTTCTCGCGAATGCTAGGAAAAACCGGCACGCCCAGCGCCGTGTAATCGAGACCGGTTTTCTCTCCAGACTTGGAGAACAGATCGGCCCGACTAGTTAGCTTGATATTCTTGGGATAGGTGAAGAACATATGAAGTCCACCGTTTGGGGTAGTTTCAATATAGGTAGACGGTATCTGGCCAGCGCGCCCATCAGCGCTTAGTTTTGCCAGCGATTCATTGCCATCAGCGGCACTCTTGTGGCCCATGTCAATGTCGAATACCAGCATGCCGTCAAGTCCTAGGCCGATATTGTAGTCCGGGTGTTCACCCCACCATGCCTCGGCTTGCTTAGGGTCCGTGGTAGCATCCTTATACCCGTGTGAGCCTTTGAGCGGTGTTCTGGTGCCTGGTGCTAGGGGATAGACGGCAAAGCCGTGTTGCTGGTATGAGAGGGCCATCTCAAGCATTGTCGGCATCGGGATCACCACCTTGCTTCATACCAGCTTCTAGCAACCGACGGCTGTCGATGATCTTGTCCATCATGCAGCTAAGTAAAGCTTCGTACGTACCACTTGAACGCGTCACTTCTAAGAGCACGCGTCCTTCATCTTTTTTGTTAATACCGCCACTTGATAAATCATACAGAGCCTGAATTTTGTCAGATAGTGCTAGGCCAATGTTGCTTGCGTCTGTTAGAATTACGTTAACTTCTCCCAAATCATTAATATCCATCATAAATTGCCTCCATTTTCCTTGACAAAAGCATCTAACTAGAGGCAAGCTAAAAAGGAATATAGATCTTTTCGCTTGTCTTCTTCTCGCCTTGAGTTGCCGCTCTTGGCGATTTTTTTGTGGCTTCAATCAGTGAGCGCTTTTCGGCTTTTTGCGCTTGCCAGTACCGATCACACTCGGCATCGGCTTGCACGTAGTCTCGCCACTGAAATCCGAACCTTGTGCTAACCATTTTCGGCATGACGATCGTCCTCCGAGAATTGAACGTAAGCACCGCAGACAGCCCCAATCAGGAATGCCATGCAGAGTGCCGGGACGGTGAGCGGGTGGCTTAGTAGCCACGCAATGAGATTAATCATCAGCGGCCTCCTCGTTTTCATACAGCTTTAGGATCTCCGATACCCGCAGCAGCTCTTTTGCAGCCGTGATTGCCAGCTCACTGTTGGGGACATACTTACCGCCAACCGTGACATTGCTGTCTTCTGTAATGGCCAGAATGTTGAGGTTAATGTCGTCCATCAAGTCTCCGAGTTCGCGGTCTAGTGCCATCTCTTCTTTACTGAATAGCTTCATGATGTTGTGCCTTCCTGACGCTCCTGCGCCTGTCATAAGTTGCTTACAATTTGCCGCCTGCCCAGCGTGATTATTTGCCGTTGTTCTTCATGTAGTTGTCGATGTCTACGGTATTGATCCGCTTAACGCCACCAACCACTTGCATCGGCAAACCTTTTCTAGTCCAAGACAACAGTGTGTTACGAGCAACACCGGCATAAACTGCTGCTTGTCCGATGTTCAACTTTTTGGATTCTTCATGCCGTGGTGCAAGCTCGCTAACCGCTTGGATCACTTCCTGATGAATACGGCCTTGTAGCTGCTTGTCGAAGTCCTCGGACAACAATAGTTCTGCTTTCATTGAAGCCATTTGAATTCGCCCCCTTTCACTCACAATATGAGAATATCATAAACTCACATATCGTGAATGTCAAATGAAATCACATGCTGTGAGTCAATGTGCTATTATCAACTTTGAAAGAAGGTGAATTCGTGGAAAATAGGCTTGCACTTTTACGTAATGAAAAGGGATTGACGCTTAAACAATTGGGGAAAATTCTTAACGTTCGAGACAACACTTTAAGCCAATACGAAACAGGAAAAAGAAACCCTCAACTTGGATTATGGGAAGAAATTGCTGATTTTTTTAATGTCTCGTTAGACTATTTATTAATGCATACTGATAAACGAGACTATTCGTTTTCCTCAACTGAAGATGTAATAGATTTGCTAACAAAGTTTCACGATAAGAAGATTTATTATGATAATTTGTCGAAAGAAACTGTTCTAGAACTGTCACTATGGCTGTTAAATCATTTAGATTTGTTCACCGATGGTCAATATAAAAATCTTCTTGACGAGGTAGATGGATTAGTTAGATATGCTTCGTCTGAGTATAAAATGCTTAATGAATACTCTAAAGAGAGAAAGAAGCGAGAAAACGTTAAGCAGCAAATAGTCGATTCTTTGGATTATGAAGAACCGTACGACGTTCTTCCAAAACAAGTATTAGAGTTCATGAGGCTTTCCGATCGAAAGGGCTGGGACGTCGCTCAAAAATATTTGGAAAAACTCGACAAAGAACCAGATCCTCCGGAGGAATAATTTATAACCAATTCGTAGTTATCGTGGCCGATAACTCGGCCGCCACCTTTTACTCGAATTTGAGTAAAACTCTCCAATCTAACACCGCCTGCCCAGCGTGACGGATAGGAGAAGAATATGGCATCAATTAAAAAGTACGCAACGAAAGACGGCAAAGAGTTCTGGCGCGTTCAGGTCTTTGCTGGTAATGATCCACAGACTGGCCACAAGAAGTACAAGGTGCGGCGAGGGTTCAAGACAAAAAGAGAAGCCACTGTTGCAGCAGCTAGACTTGAACTAGCAATCAGCAACGGTGACTTAGAAGAAGAAAAGCCAACACCCGTGTTCTTTCGGGATGTATATGAGGAGTGGTATGGAAACTATATTAATACGGTAAGAGAATCTACGTGGGCCCGAACGGCTGGCATGTTTGACAACCATATTCTACCGGCATTTGGTGATAAGCGGATCGCCACTATAACCACTAAGGACGTTCAGAAGGCTGTCAAACAGTGGTTCGAGTTCACGTCAGCGAACTATAAGCGTTGGTATAACTATGTTTCATCGGTTATGGACTATGCAGTTCGGCAAGGGTACATGGACAAGAATCCAGCCAAAGCCGTTGTGCTACCGCACCATGACGATCTAGCGGGTGATGAGCCTGAGAACTTCTGGACTAAGGAACAGATGAATCATTTCTTTTCTTGCATTGACCAAGCAGCTCACTTCGACATTTTCGTCATGTTTAGGGTATTAGCCTATACCGGTGTTCGACGTGGTGAGTTACTAGCGTTGACTTGGAACGATGTCAGTTTCAAAGACAACAGCGTGAAGGTCAACAAGACACTGACGCAAGGCGATAAGGGACGGCAAATAGTTCAGGCGCCAAAGACGCGAGCGGGGCGGCGTACAATTCCGGTAGACAACCAAACGATTGCGTACTTGAAGCGATGGCGCAGAATTCAGCAGAAATCGTTCTTAAGACTGGGCATCAATACTATTGGGCCTGACCAGTTGTTGTTTACCAATACTAAAAACGGTTATCAGTCATTGAACACGCCCTCAAAGCGTCTGCATAAAATTCAAGATGATAATGACCTCACCCCAAGGATCACTATCCACGGGTTTCGGCACAGTTTTATATCAAACTTGTTGATTGCCGGCGTTCCTGTCACTTCGGTACAGAAGTTGGTCGGGCACACTGATCCGACTATTACGCTTGGCGTGTATGCTCATGTCAGCGCGAAACAAGAATCGGAGGCCACTGCTGCACTTGCCAAATATATGCAAAATTGAATTAGAAAACCACAGAGAAAACCACGGGAGTTTTAAGGCTGGTTGGTAACAGCTCTAGGGTGCATGGTTAAGGCGTTTCATGTGAAACAGTTACGTTTCCCCTGACCACCCAGAAAGCAACATTATCGTGGTGCATGTGGCTATATAAAGCCCGGTGCACCGCGTTTTTATTTCGCGGAAAGTTACCGAGATACAGCGGGCTATTCAAAAGAGCGACTCTTGCGATTTTTAGAATGAAAATCCGATTAGCGAGCGGGGATGCGCGGCCTTTCACAGGTCACGCGTTTTTTGTTTAGATAATTATTGAGTCCTAGAATCCCCCCAGGTCGCGTTTTCTGGGCTTATTTGTGGGATAGCGGAGCTAGGGAGTTCATTCCGACTACGCGCTACCTAAGAGATAAATGGGTGCTCATTGCTACGAGTGCAGGTTATTGCAGGTAGGATCATGCGCGGGTGTCAGATTTTTACAGGTTTCTGAAGCGTACACCCTCTCGCGCGAGTGATCTAGGATTATTCCGGATATCGGGACCATACGACCGGATCCCCGTCTGAGGTTAATCGCATTTCTGCAGACAGGGGAGCGAGCTAAACTCCCTAATTAATTGATACTGCATTGATTGTGAACGCGGTGTACAATTCGGTATGAAGCGGTTACTACGGCAATAGGGGCGCCTACGATGAAAATAAAGTTTAACCCAAAATTTTACAAAGGCTTGCCCTTTTGGTGTCTCATTGTGTCTGTTCTAATGTCGCATGTTGTCCATACGGGGTTTATATCACTGATTTTATGGTTGGGGACAGTCGCCACTATGTTTAAATTAGAACGAACCAGTAAGCAGTAACTCAGTGCCCAACTATCCAAAAATTCTGAAATATGTCGTCTTCTTGAGTGCGTGGCTATGTTTGTGCTTCTGCCTAATCACCGTAGGGCGGGCCTATTATGCGCTGTGGTATGGTAAACCATGCCAAATTGATCAGGGAGAGCTTCTGAGCGACTCTTACGAGCGTTATAACGGGTTGTAATTCGGTTTCCCAACGCTTAGCTAAGAGATGTCACATCATTGAAACTAGTTGGAATGATGCGTCGAGGATTTACACCACAAGTGCAACAAATTAACTAAATAGAAAAGTCCATCGCTTTAGTCTTTGTAGAATGGAATCACCACAACAAGGAGAACTCGACTATGAGCCTGCACAATCATCCTGCCTTAACGGAAGATTTGTCTGGTTATTCGAAAAGGGGAGTTGTTGATGAGAAGATTATCATACCGATCCGTGAGACCCGATGACTATCCTGTGATGGCGGCTTGGTACAGGGATCCCCGGGTGATGGCGCCGGTGGGTTTTCCCGAGGGGATAAGTAAAACCACTGATCAGATTGCCGCAACGGTCGCACGCGATATGGCGCGGCCAGGCGCCGGGTGGGATATCATCCTACTCGACGATCGGCCAATCGGTGAATTCATTTACAGTATGAAAACTTCGGATGCGTTGACGTTTGATATCACGATTGGGGATTTCAGTTGCCAGCAAAATGGCTTTGGTAGCCAAGTACTGCGCGAGCATCTGCCCATAGTGGCGCGTGCACAGGGCGCGAAACATGTGGTGATTGAAGTTGATGCAGCAAATGAGGTCGCACTGCATGTTTATGCCAAGGTGAGCTTTAAGCAAGATCCTCACCAGGCGGTATCCTGGCGTGATAGTCGTGGTCAGATACATGAAGCAGTTGCTCTAGTGTTAAGCCTGTGAGCCTTGCTGATTATTTCAATCATATTCGACTTGTATGTGATGCGTTAAGCAGATTGTGATAAGCGATTGTTCAGCGCAATCTTCGCCGGACGGGGTAGCTAAATTGTAAAAGTAGTAGTTTAAAGTTGCGCCAAACGAAAACCTCATCCCATAAAAATGGAATGAGGCTATTGGTGTAAGAAGAAAATGTAAGGGGAGTTAAAATTTTGCGTTTCTAGTGTTTAGATGTGCTTGCGCTGATTTCCAGCCATGCCAAACAATGCCCCAAGGACTGATAATGCGCCAACACTAGCCGCAACCACATTGTTGGTGCTACCAGTTTGTGGCAATGTCTTTCTGATTGGTTTACTCATTGCTACCGTTTTCTGGGGTTGCTTTTTTGTGATTGAAGCTGGTGCGTCAGTTTTGGTAGGAGCTTTAACTAGCGCCCACCCATTATCGTCATAGCCTGCCTGGCGGAGCTGATCCTTTGTGACAAAAAGGGGGTCGCCAACAACTGTACGAGTCTTAACTAAGGGTAAACCATTGGCATCAAACCCGGCTTGTTTTAATTCATCAATTGTAATGGATTCTGGCGTACCTACTTGAGTTTTATTAAACGAGTACTTATCCGACAGTGCTTGGGCTTCCTGCTTTTTAAATTCATTAAAAGTGGTGTTGGCCTGATCTTGCCGCTGTTGAGCTAGAGCTGCCGCCGTGGCGTTCATTACTTTGTTTCTATCCGTTACGCCTTGCTCGTATCCCTTGGTGAAAGCCTGATTTTTCAGTGCTGTGGCAGTAGGGGACTTGCCCTGGCGACCGATGGCGTAACCGTCT
>NZ_AYZJ01000097.1:0-425 GCF_001436615.1 Lacticaseibacillus camelliae DSM 22697 = JCM 13995 | reverse complement strand
GTTGCCTTCTGTGTGGAGCACGGGGTCGATCTCGATATGAGTGGCTCCGGCTACAACCCCAGCACCTACTCCGACGCTAAGAAGGATCAACTAGCCAAGATTGCTTACTACGGCTACTACCAAAACCCAACCAACCGCAACTACGCCGTGACCCAGATGATTATTTGGGAAACGCTCGGCGATTCGTTGCTCACCACACCGAACAAGACCTATCAATCTGAAAAGAAAGCAATTCTCGATAAGGTCGCCGCACACGATCGCAAGCCTTCGTTCAACGGCAAACAGATCACGCTTGCCGTTGGCGATTCAATCACCTTGACTGATACTAACGGGTGGCTCGCGGCTTTCGCCCAACAAACGGCGAACACCGCAAACCTCAAGATTACGAAGTCAGGCAATAAGCTCACGCTGACGGCCACTGCCCA
>NZ_AYZJ01000096.1:1497-9025 GCF_001436615.1 Lacticaseibacillus camelliae DSM 22697 = JCM 13995 | reverse complement strand
CCCTATCACATTTACGAAACTTTGTTCAGTTTTCAAAGGACTACCTTGCCGTTAAGACAACTTTAACAGTATATCTAACGGCTAAACTGTTGTCAATCGCTATTTGATTAAATATTCATCAGCTGAATAAACAATCTCACCCGTGAGGGCCGACGCAAGCGCCGGGCTTTTGACAACAACAAGTATTCTACCAGCTATTACGGGGTGTCGTCAACCATTAATCAGCCAAAACAAAACATAAAAAATAAACCCGAACAAGGAATAAAGATTCATTTTCCTCGTTCGGATTTTTCAAGTAAAACCCCTATTTATCTGTCTGCAGGCACTTTACCAAGCTTAACTTGGCACTCTGGACAAAGTCCATAAACCTCTAGATGATGTCCATCAACCAAAAAGCCTGTCTTGGCCGCCGCGACCTGCTCCACATCGGTCAGCTTGTCATAACTAAAGTCGACAATCTTACCACAGTTGCGGCAAATCACGTGGTAATGCGGCTGCAGCGCAAAATCAAAATGTGTCGCAACATCGCCAACGTTCATCTCCTCAATCAAGCCGAGATCTGCAAGCAACTTTAAATTATTATAGACAGTCGCCACGCTCATGTGCGGAAACTGCGGCGACAATGCTGAGTAAATTTTTTCCGCCGTTGGGTGTGCCTCACTGGCAATCAGATACTTAATAATCGCATCGCGCTGAGGGGTCACTCTGATTTTACTCGCCTTAAGCTTTGCAATCGTCTGATGATAGACCGTTTCTTCCATATTTTTCACCTACATTAGAATGATTCTTCAGTCAGCATCAGCATACCCCTAAACGTTTAAACCTGCAAACAAGACCCCCGAAAAGTCGGAGGTCTTGCGAAGTCATGCTATTTGGAGGAGGAACTGCTGCTGGAGTTAGAACTGCTGCCGGAACTTGAACTACCGCTGGCACCCTTCGCACTGGTTGATAGCTCCGGGGCGTCCGTGACGTAATCATCGTCAAACGACTTGCCACCATTTTTGGCCAGCGCACTAGTACCCGCGCGCTGCGCTGCCTTAAGGTTCGCCTGAGCCTTTTTCAGGTTGTAATTGTACTTAGTCTTATCGACCTTTTTAAACCCAACCGGGGTGTAGAACCGCAGCAAATCGCCATTCAGCACGCGATCTGATAGTGACAGTTCAGTCGTGACCTTGTTAGTCGCCGCATCAATGGCTTGCTTCTGACTGGCGCTAAGTTTTTTAATTTCCTTGCCACTGCTTGTATTGTAGTAGACGCTGCCCACCTTGGTGATAGTCGGCGTGACCCAATCCCCATTGCGGAACGCCACGGTTTGATCATGCTGCGGTGACAGCAAGTCAGTCCCAAACATCACGTTGTTCGATGTGTCCACCCCAAGCAAGTGCATCAACGTCGGCAGCACATCGATCTCACCGCCATACGTGTGATCGATCCCGCCTTTGAGACCATCCATGTGAATCATAAATGGCACCCGCTGGTACATGGCATTATTGAAATCATTGAAGTCTTTGATGCCCGTCAGCTTTGCCATAGCCTTCTTGTGATTGTCGGAAATGCCGTAATGATCCCCATAAAAGACCACCATGCTGGATTTATCAAGGCCTGTCTTTTGCAACCAGGCCATGAACTCGCCAATGGACTGGTCCAGGTAGTGAGCCGTTTGCACGTACCCGTCAACCGTTTTATCACCGGTATCCGTCTTGCTGATGGTTTGATTCTTCTTATCCAGCGTGTACGGGTAATGGTTCGTCACGGTGATCAGCTTCGCGTAAAACGGTTGGGGCAGCTGCTGCACGTAGCTCGCAGCGTACTTCAGGAAAAGCTTGTCCTTAAACCCGTAGCCAACCTCATCATCCTTGATTTTTGGGAAGTACTGCTTGGAAAAGAAGTAATCATACCCCCATGACTTATATGTGTTGTCCCGATTCCAAAAACTGGGAACATCACCATGGGCCGCAGCCGTCGTATAGCCTTGCTGGTCCAGAATAGCAGGCGCCGCCTGAAACGTGTTTGAGGTCCCATCCGTACTCATCGCAGAGCCCTCAGGCAATCCGAACAAGGAGTTTTCCAACATCATTTCGGCATCGGCGGTTTTGCCCTGGCCGACCTGGTTAAAGAAGTTGTCAAAGCTCAGCGTATTGCTTTCGTGGTAAATCTTGTTGAGGTTCGGGGTGACCTCCTGGCCGTCCCACTTGTAATCAATCAGAAACTGCTGGAACGATTCCAAGTGAATAATGAAGACGTTCTTGCCCTTGGCCTTGCCGTAGTAACTGACATTTTTGGAAACCTGGTGATTCTTGACGTAAGCCAGCACCGAATCTAGGTCCGAAGCCTTGGCGTTCGCCTTTTCTGCTGACGTTTGCGCGGTTTTCACGCCATCGACCACGGTATAGGCATTCAGTCCAAGATACTTAACGATGTAATTATTGTCAAAAGTCCGCGTTAACAGCCCGGACCGGTCGGAATCTGCCATGGACAAGTTGGCGCCAATCATGAACAAGGCCATGACGGTCACGCCGATGGCAAACCGCTTCTTGATCGGTCGAATGTCGATCCGGATGAGATGCGTGGCGAGCAGCACGATCAGCACCACTAAGTCCAGAAACACCAGCCAGTCAGTCGGCTGCAAGATGCCCATGATCCCTTTGCTAAGGTTGTTGGACACTGACCCGGAATCCTTGATTAGCGCGAAGGTCAGAAAATCGGAGAACTCCCGGTAGTAAAGCACGTTGGCGAACAACCACACTGAAGTCAAAAAATCGATGATCAGCATCGTGACGTACGACTTGCGGCCACTCAAATAAAAGGCCAAGCCAAACAGCAGGATGGTGGTGGGCAGCGGATTCAGCGCCAGCAGCAAGTGCTGCATTTGGCCTTTGACCCCGAGGTTAAATTTGGTGTTGTATGCCCAGTAAGTCTTGGCCCAAAACAAGGCAATGGCTAGGACTGAAAAACCTAAGCGGGTATTAAAAAAGCCGCGAATCTTACCGCCGATCGACTTCATACTGATCCTCCAAACAATTGAATTGCATAGCGCACATAAGAATACAATGGTTAGTCTACACAATCGCGAAACTATTGACAATTCAAGCGGCCCCGCGGGCCTTGGATTTAACGCCATCTTAATGACATTAAAAAAAGCCAGGCAAGCCTGGCTTCACACTTCTAGTCTTCCGAGTCGTCTAGCAGATCGTAAATCTCGATGGCTGCCAAGTCGATGTCGTCAAACTCGAACTTCTGGTGAGTCGCAATTTCCTCAAGAGAATAAGTTTCAGTGGCGGGATCAAAGGTGACTTCCCCTTTTTCCACACCGTCTTTTTCAAAGCGGCGCGATTGCACTGAACCGTCCTCGGATTCCTGCATGGCTTCTAGGCGTTTAATAATCGCAACTAATTGTGAGCTTTTCATACGCGGCCCCTTTCTATTCTGTCATAGCGTACCATAAAATTCCGCATTATGGCGACCCAAATCCCGTGTCACTGGATTTTTTTCTCTTTTGGCGCCTGATCCATGCGGTCCGGTGTGACTGCCAGCGCCACCCCGCCAAGCAGCATCCCCAGGTAATACGTGAGGAACCGCCAGAGCAGCATGGCCAGCACGAGCTGCGCCTGGCCAGGCACAAAGGCTGAAAACAGCGTCTTAAAGCTGTACTCCGCGCCGCCGGTCCCGCCCGGAATCGGAAAAAGCGACACGATCATCACAATCATCACGTGCATGACCATGACCCCGACTAGGCTGAGGTGCGCAATGCCGAAACTGCGCAAAACGAAATAAGGAACCGAATAGTACAGCAACAGCTGAATAAACGTCAGAACAGACGCCTTCAAGACCTTGCGCTTTGCCTGCTTCAAGTGCAGGCTCTCGGCGTAAAACGTGTCAATTTTCTCGTCCATCTTGGTCTGCAGACGTGTTTGGCGTTCGGCCGAAATGAACCAGCCGGCAATGTGCACAAACCACGCCACCAGTTTTTTGGTGAACCGGTAGTAGTACATCACCAGTAACAACCCGATGATCACGGTAACATGGATCACAAACCCGAACACAATCAGCAGCGATAACGCCCCAAACCGGCTGGCAACCTGGTTGAACCCGACAATTAGCGTGAAGACAAAATTGATCAGCACCATGAACTGGTACACGATAAACTTCATCAACAGCACCGAGCTTGCACGGCCGCCTTCAACCCCCGCCTGCATCAGCGCGACGAGCTGGGCCGGCTGGCCGCCAGAGGCAAATGGCGTGATGTTATTAAACAACTGCTCGACGAGCGGCACCCGAAACGCAGACTTAAAGCTGAGCCGCTCCCCGTCGTGTTCCACAAACATGCGCACCACGTAACTCTCGACGACCCAGGAGCTGATCATCACCAGCAGTCCGGCCAGCAGCCACCACAGGTTCATGGTCGCCAGGCTGTGCCCAACTGCCCGCAGGTTAACCGTCCGCATTTCAAAAGCGAAAATACCGACGCCTAGCAAGACCATCACCAATGCCGCGATTTTATTTCCGCGGCTCATCTGCGATTTGCCCCGATTTTGGCTTGCGCCAGATAAAAATCGTGCCATACCCGTGCCAGGCGGGCTTCCGAATAAGTGGCGGCCGCCTGCTCAGCCTTATCCGTGTATTCGGCTCGCAGCGCAGTATCGGCTTTGAGTGCGCGCAAACCGACTCCCATGGCCGCCTGATCCTTGGCCATCATGGCATACGGAGCAATGATGTCATCATACAGCGCCAGATCCCGTACCATCACCGGCGTTGCCGTTGAAAAGGCCTCCAGCACTGACATTGGGAACAGCTCATCAAATGACGGCAACAGGAAGACATCCGCAATGTTGTAGTAATCGACCATCTCGTCCCGCGGCACGATGCCAGTAAAGTTCAGGTTGCTCGGCGCGTTCTCGACCTCGCCTTTCAGGTGGTCATAGCCATTGGTGATCATCCCAAATGAAAAGCCCCCCGCCCAAATAAACTGCATCTGCGGGTTACGCTTGGCCAACTCAATGAAGTCATCAACGCCTTTACGATCCTGAACCTGCCCGGCACCAAACACCACAAACGCATCCTGGTTGACGCCGTGCTTTTTGCGAAGCATCTTTTTTTGCTCGGCCGTAGCAGGATAAAACGTTTCCCGAGACACAAAGTTGGGAATGAACGTCACCTTGCGCGGGTCAATGCCATAGGCCGCCATTTTGGGAATGAAGTTCGGGTTGACCACAACTAGCCGGTCCATCCGCTGATAAAAAGCAATCGTGTACTTATCCAGAGTCCATCTCGCAACACCGGGCAGTCTCAAGCTTTGATCAAGCGTATCAGGCAGAAAGTGAACATACCCAATCTTTTGTCCCCGCCGCTTGGAAAAGGTGGATGCAAAAAAGGCCGGGTCGATCGTGTGATAATGACTGACCAAGCTGGGAGAATACTTGTTGATGCTGATTTTGAATTCAGAGGGAAAATATTTGCGCAACAAGGCAATCAATTCCGTGTACACGGCGCCGACGCCTTGGCCTGCCACCTTGTCCGCCGAAGAGAACATATGAATATCGAGCATGTCTATCCTTTCATCGTCGGTTCGTCAAGCCGCTCTGCTTCCTCGGCCAGTTCCTCGTCAAACCGTTCCTGTGCGTGGGCGTATACCTTGAGCACGCGATCACCGAACAGATCCGCGGAAATTGCCCGCAACTTCGCTTCTCGCGGGGCAGGATCATCAAAGGCGTGCGGATGCTGCAGGTAATTGACCAGCTGGTGCACCATCTCAGCTTGCGTGGTGAAAGTTGTCCCAATCGCCGGATCATCCAGCAAGCTGTTAGTGTAGGATGCCGCTAGTGCCACCACCTTGCGCTCTGCCGCCAGTGCCTCGATGTAAGTCAACCCTTGAGATTCGGAATCACTCGCCGAAACAAAGATATCGGCAGCGCGATAATAATCCGGCACATCAGAATGATCAACTTGCCCGATGAACCGAACATGCTGACCCAAGCCCAAGCTCTGAGCCTGATGCTCAAGGTCTTCCCGAGCCGGCCCGTCCCCTACGACCAAAAGGACGGCCTTGGGCACCTGAGCCAGCACACTCGGCATGGCGGCAATGACCTTGTCGATGCGCTTCTCGTACGCGACCCGTGATAGCGACAAAAGTACCGGCACATCGGTCAGACCGAGGCGCTCACGCAAATGTGGGTCTTTTGCCGCCTTGAACTGAGTTAAATCGACCCCAGTGGGGATGACGGTCATCGGCGTTTTGATGCCATATCCGAGCAACGACTGTTTGGCCCGCTCCGAAGGCGTAATCACCTGCGTCACGTGATAAAGGTAGGCGCGCATAAACTGCTTAACGTGATAAGGCCGCAGCAAGTGCCCATTCATCACGTAATGCAAGTAATCCTCGTACATGGTGTGATACGTGTGCACAGTCGGCACCTTGAGCTGACGCGCCACAAACTTCCCAATGTAGCCCATCGAGAACTCAGTCTGCGTGTGGACAAGGTCCAGCTGCAGTTCCTTGGCCACGGAGTATGCATGAAAGAGGCCCCTGATGGCCACTCGACGATCCGTGAAGGAAACAAAAGGCACGCTCGCGAACCGAAAGACATTGGGCTCCACTGCGTCGTCCGGCACATGTGGATCCGTCGTGGTAAAAATATACACCGAGTGGCCCTTGCGTTCCAAATCATCCTTCAGTGTTTTGATCGACGTGGCGACACCGCTGACCTGAGGAAAATAAGTATCAGTAAAAATCCCAATGTTCATCTCCACGCCTCCCAACGCCATTTATTTACAGTATACGACACTCAGGCTTGCTATCAATTTTCAGGCCCTCATACGTTCAAGTTTAACAGAAACCTTACTGAAACCATCCACCTATAGACTGAAATTTACATAACAAGTTTGTCACGCCGCAAAAAAAAGACCCTTAAAGGGTCTGTCTACCGCTGATCGGGGTCGAACCGATACTCCATTGCTGGAACCAGATTTTGAGTCTGGCGCGTCTGCCAATTCCGCCACAGCGGCATATTAGAATTTCTCTTGGCTTGTCCAAGAAGGCGGTGATCGGATTCGAACCGACGCATATAGGTTTTGCAGACCTTTGCCTTACCACTTGGCTACACCGCCAGGAGTTGCTCTTCGCAATTGGGATAGCTGGATTCGAACCAGCGCATGACGGAGTCAAAGTCCGTTGCCTTACCACTTGGCTATATCCCAATCAAGGGCGGATTGTGGGAATCGAACCCACGTATGCTGGATCCACAAACCAGTGTGTTAACCACTTCACCAAATCCGCCATAATAAGAAAAGCAGGGATAGTAGGAATTGAACCCACACCGACGGTTTTGGAGACCGTAGTTCTACCTTTAAACTATATCCCTATAAAAAATGGAGGATCTAGGATTCGAACCTAGGAACCCGAAGGAACGGATTTACAGTCCGTCGCGTTTAGCCTCTTCGCTAATCCTCCATAAATGGCGCGGGACGGAATCGAACCGCCGACACATGCAGCTTCAATGCATTGCTCTACCGACTGAGCTACCGAGCCATT
>NZ_AYZJ01000096.1:1033-1487 GCF_001436615.1 Lacticaseibacillus camelliae DSM 22697 = JCM 13995 | reverse complement strand
CTCGTGATCTCCTGCGTGACAGGCAGGCGTCCTAACCAACTAGACCATGGAACCAACAATATTCAATTGTAATTGCGGGAGCTGGATTTGAACCAACGACCTCCGGGTTATGAGCCCGACGAGCTACCAGACTGCTCTATCCCGCGATAATGTTAAAAGGAGAATGAGGGATTCGAACCCTCGCGTGGTTTGACCCACCTAACGGTTTTCAAGACCGTCCCCTTCAGCCACTTGGGTAATTCTCCATGAACCCATGACCCGTACGGGATTTGAACCCATGTTACCGCCGTGAAAGGGCGGTGTCTTAACCACTTGACCAACGGGCCATCCGACGGAGAAGGAGGGATTTGAACCCTCGCACGGTATGACCCGTCTACACCCTTAGCAGGGGCGCCTCTTCAGCCACTTGAGTACTTCTCCATGATGATGTTATTCAATTTGCAGCTTTTGCCGC
>NZ_AYZJ01000095.1:0-222 GCF_001436615.1 Lacticaseibacillus camelliae DSM 22697 = JCM 13995 | reverse complement strand
GTCGGCCGGCAGATACTCACGAATGAATTCGCCTTTCTTTTCGGCCAGATGCGTCAAAATACCTGGGTCTTGATGGGTGTAGCCGTTGTGATCCTGCTGGAACGAGGTCGAAGTGGAGACGACGTTCAGTGACGGATATGGACGGTGCCAAGGCTCGTCTGCGGCTTCGCGAATCCACTTGAAGTACTGGGTCAGCATGGAGTCCACCACGCGCAGGAATGC
>NZ_AYZJ01000094.1:828-6103 GCF_001436615.1 Lacticaseibacillus camelliae DSM 22697 = JCM 13995 | reverse complement strand
GGCAGAAGGTGGTAAAAAGTTTGGCAGAGGTGGTAAATTCCGATGGCCGCCTTCAGCGGGTAAGCTCCTTGGTGAGAGCTTTGAAGAACGCACGGCCGGTTTTGAGAAAGGCGTGGTGTCCGGTTCTGTCGCGTTTGCGGTCGTGTATGGCTTGGGCAGTTTCCGCAAGATAGACTTGATGCGAGTGACGCTTCGAGTCGAGCTGAGTTACAGATCCACGCGTGATTTCCCGTGAGATTGTCGCTTTACTGCGATGAAGCTTCTGTGCAATCACGGTCGCTAAGACTGAGTTGTTGGTAGTGCTTGTGAGTGTTAATCAGAGAGTGGGTCATGAAGATTCCTGCTTTCTTGTTTAGCTACCACTAACAAGAATAGGTCTTCATGGCCTTTTTGGTCTAGTCGTCAGGGTGTTGCACTTGAATTGTAAACTGGGGCAGTCAAAAAAACTCAAACAAATCTGGGCTCCGTTATTCTTCCGAACAACCCTGATAAAAGCCTCTGGTTAAGAGATGAGCGATTGGCGAAAATGAAACAGATGAAATCGGGCTTTCAAATGACAAAAACATCTAGGAGAGGCGATTACACCTATCGGTATGGTATGGGGAATATGAGATTCCCTGATTCACTTGAGTTGCCTGCGAGGACAATGGTCACATCAGAGCACACGATATCGCGAATGAGTCACGTTATCCTGGATCCTGGAAATCATGAATATCGGCTTCTCTCTCCCGAAGAGACTGAACAGATTAATACTTTTCCCGTTGGCTGGACCGAATTGGAAGATGTTTCCAACTCACAGAGATATTTCACAATGGGTAATGCGTTGGTCGTTAATCTTGTCAGGGATATTGGTAAGGAGATTGACAAGTTAGTCAGACAAGAGTCCAATTTGACTAAATTCAATCCTAATTCTGCTGTTGAGAACGTTGAACATTGAGCATTTCGAACTGCAGGTAGAGGAGCTGGACCCAATAGAATTTGTCTTACCATTGGTTGTTATTCTAAGTCCGCAATCGATTTAGGTTAATCGGATTCCAGTGATTTGGCTGAGCCTTCCGGGCCGCACCGAATGAAAAGTCTATTCTTCTTAGAAAAAGAAATTGAAATGCTGAGAGAGGAATGTCTAAGGCTAGGCTTCGTTCGTGACGGCGACTGGCAGAACCTCAACGGTAACTGGCAATTCTCCTTTGATGACGATTAGGTGGCGATGGCTAAGAATTGGCCGCTTGAGGGGGCTGCTGGCAGACCTAACACTACAGATTGAGGTGCCATTTGCTTTTCAGACGACCCTGAGCGGGATAAACGTCCAGAACAAGCACGACACGGTCTGGTGTCGATGTCAGTCACAAAATGTAGGAAAGGATGTGCGGACAAAACTACATTTCAAAACTGTCCTTGACAGTCTGGTACGCCCGCGAGTTTTAGGTGGTGGTATCAATCGTGGCGGGACGAGCGTTCGTATCGCATTTTGGCGCGGTCGACTACCCTGACGTAGGCGTTCATCAACGGGCAGTTCGTCAGACGGCATGAGGGTGGCGAGACGCCGTTTTCGTTTGACATCACGCCTTTCTCGACACTGGCGCGACGCTGGAGTTACTCACGGTTTACGTACAGGACTTCTCGAAAAAGGAGACAATCCACTCGGCAAGCAGGCCTAGATGACCCTGCACGGCCGCATCTGGCAAACGGCGTGGAACACCGTGCATATCGAGTCGGGGCGTCTCATGTCGGATTTCGACAAGAATCCCGAACGCGTCGAAGTTGAGGCTAGCGGCGCAGCAATCGACAGCTTCTTGCAGTGGACGATATTGTAGGGCACTTCATTTTTGACTTTTTACGGCCGGTAACTTTAATTATGCAATCTAGGCTATTCAATCCTGCGAGTAGTCGCCATGCTGGTGGTTGCTACGCTAGCAATTGTTGATTGGTAGAATGCATACTAAGATTGCGGCTGCAGCCTTCGTCTTCGGCTACCTAGCTTACTTAATCATTCGTAAAGTCCGCGCCCGTGACACTGCTACGCAAGCAGAATAACGACAAGACCCGGCACGACCCATGCGCATGCTTGCGTAAAGGCCGTGTCGGGTCTTTTGTCAGATACCGTCAGTGATAAACCAATTGTTGCTTTGCTTGGATAGGGTCAGGGTGTATTGCGAGACTTGGCTCATATCATTGTCAGTGTCGAGATACTTCACTGATAAGGTGACGGTCAGGCTGTTCTTAGTCTTCTTAAAGACTGGATCTAGAAGTTCCACGAACTTAAGGTTGCGTTCGATTGGTCGCGTGCCGTTTTTGACATAATATTTGAGTTCATTGCGATCGCTTTTCGGGTACAAGGCGAAGAACGTCTTGAGAAACTTAGTTACGTCATCGGCAGTGCTGCCGGCTACCGTGTTATCGGACTGGGTGTCTGGCAGCTTGATCCGAGCTGCTGCTGGCTCCGCAGCGATGGTTGGGTTCTTGGTGACCACCATATCGCCGTTGTCATTTTGCATGACGATGATGGTGTAAGAGCTAGTCACAGATTTCTTGTCTTTACCTTTGGCAAGGTCTTGCTTCACCGTAAACAGCACACGGAACGTGTCTTTAGCCGTCTTGCTCACGTCCCAGACCTTGACCTCACTGACCGCGGCAGTTGTGGGAATGTCGCTCCGCACGGTGTCGGCGTTCAGCGATTGCAGTTGCTCCACAAGATACGGCTGCAAAGCTTTCTGCCGCTGATCTAGTGCTTCGTGGCTGGGTTGCCACGAATAGTAGAGCTTGGCAAAGTCGGTGGTGAAGGTCGCCAAGGCGTGCGTGTCAATCACCTTAGTCTTGATCACTTGAACTTCATGCACCGTGTGGGTGTCGATGGCGGTCATGTTCTTGTAGACACCGAAACTGGTGCTGCTGATTAACACTGCCCAGCAAAGCAGTGTGACCGGGCGGCGCAGACCATGGTGCTTAATTTTAGGCGGTTTTGGGGCGGCTGGCTTCTTCTTGAACCAGCCTTTCTTTTGGGCTTTATCTTTACTCAAGGTTCATTCACCTTGTCCTTTCTAATTTCGTAGCAGCGGTAAAAGTCATCGTAAATATCGAGAAAGCGCACGAACAGGCGTTGCAGCGAGATTCGCTTGTAGCCCTCATAGTCGGTTTCGATATACTGACCGAGTTCACGGTCGCTGTTGAAGTATTCTTCGGCCAAGTAGCGTTCGCGGTCGAGGATATACTTACGGTCTTCTGGTGCAAACACCTTGCCTTTGAGCCATCGATCAACGGCCACTTCATGCGCGACGGCAAGGCGATACTCACGCCGGTGCCCGTATTCCATTTCCGGCATTCGGTCAACAAAGCGGTCAAGGACGTGGCACAGGTCGTCGGTATTGGGCAAGCGTTGTTTGAAGAATTTGATGCGTTCCCACTCGCCTGACGCAAAGTCGAGTTCCTTGTTGCGTAGTGCGCGATTATCACCGAATTTTAGATCGACGTGCGTCTTTTGCAGCGCATCGTCATAGGTGTTGGTGATGAGATCCATCCAGTCAAAGTACCCGATGCCATTTTGATCCATCGTCTTCACCTACTTCTTCACACGTCCAGCACCAATCAGGTGGGCTTGCCAATAGCTTGAGTTTAGGTCGGCGTAGCCAAGTGGGTCACCGGCGTTGTACATTTTCATGCCGCCAACGTAGATCCCAACGTGGGTCACGTAATCGGCGGTATCGTAGGTTGAGTGAAAGAACACGAGGTCGCCGGGTTTGGCGTCCTTAATATTCAGCTTTGCTGTAACGTCGTATTGTGCTTGTGCGGTGCGGGGAAGTTTGATCCCAGCTTTGCCGTAGCACCAACTGGTCAGCCCGGAACAGTCGAAGCCCGTTGATGGCGTTGAGCCACCAAACACATAGCGTGTGCCTTGATACTTGAGCGCTTCGTCCATGATGGCTTGTACCGTTTTGTCGTCGAATTTCGTGCCACCAGTGACCAGGTATTGCGAGATAACCGACACGTAGTACATGTTCCCATGGGCATAGCGCCAACCGTCCTTAGCAACCACGTTGGTATAGGTGACTTTCCTACCACCGGACTTCTCTTTGGCAAAAGCCGTCGCCAGCGCCAGCGTGTATTTCTTGCCGTGCTTGGCAACGTAGTCGATGAAGCCGCCGCCGAAGTTGTAGCTTTGAATGGCGGTATTGAGATCCACACCAGTAGCCTTCATGCTTTTCAGTAGCGACGCGAAATACTTCACGCCTTGCTTGATGGACGCTTCGGTATCTAGTGTATTGACCGGCAGCCCTAGTGATTCGCTAGCTTGCATCACATCGCCACCCTTGCCACCGGATTCAACCTGCATGATGGCGAGTATCACCATCACCTGGTCTGAAATGCCGAACTCTTTACAATACTTTTCGACCATCAGCTTGTGCTTGTAGACTTCAGCGGATAAGTTCATTGCATCGGCTGTGATCGCAGAGGCCGGCTGATCTTCGTCATCATCAGAGGCGATGACTGCAAAGAACAGACCGCTAATCAACAGTATTGGGAGTGCGGCAAGAGCTAACCAGCGCCAGAGTTTCATCGCTTCTTATGCCCCTTGGCCTTTTTGGTCCGCTGTGGCTTTGGGGTGCGTGGCTTGGCTGGCTTTTCGGAAACGAGGGTCAGTGGTTTCTTGGGTCTATTCGCTGGTTGGGCTGGTTCTTGGTGCGGTTTGATGGTGGGGTCTGCTTGTGGTTTCGTGACTGGTCGCGGAGGCCGAGTTGAAGTTGGCTTCGTGGCAGCGCGCTTTGGTTGACCGCTTGTATCGGTTTGTTTTGGTTCTATAGGTGTGGCAGTTGTTGGCTTACGAGTTGGCTCAACCGGTGGTTTGGAAGCCGTTGGTTTTGGCTTTTCAGGATCAGCTTTCGGCTTGATTGCGAGCTTGCGTTCTTGCATTTGCTTACGCCGCTGCTCGAGCCGTTTGTCACGTTCTTGCTGATTGGCTTCACGCCGACCCTTGAAGCTATCCTTCGCGGTTTCGGCGGCGTCCTTAGTCAGCTGCTTTCCACGATGCAAGCCATACAAAACGTTAGTTGGTGCGTCCTTCACCTGATCGAGGCTACGTTTGGTCTTATCTTTGAGCTTGTTACCAACATCAGATACATCCGCAAGTTTCTCACCCAGTCGTTGGCTGCGTGGCTTCTTAGCTTGTTGCGGCTTGGCAGCGTCCGCAGTTTGCTCGCGTTGCGTGCCAGCAGGAAGTTGCGGTGTTTGCGGCATTCCGCGACCTTTACCATAGCCCCGTGAAAGGAAGCGACCTGCCATC
>NZ_AYZJ01000094.1:0-818 GCF_001436615.1 Lacticaseibacillus camelliae DSM 22697 = JCM 13995 | reverse complement strand
ATTGCACTACCAACGAACTGCCGAAGCATTCGGTTCCCACGGCGCGAGAAACGTTGGGCGCCTTGTTGTGCGTCAGAGCTGTGGAGCTGCATCATGCCCATCAAGTCGCCGAGCTTCATCCAGATACCGGCGAAGATAGTGACTTGCAGGAAGGCCACGAGGAAGAACGGCGAGGTAGCCGACAACCCATAGACCATTGCCGATAGCGAGAATGCCATCGTGATCACCAGCGTTACGCCAACCCGTGTCATAATCGTGTTGAACAGCTTCATAATGTTTTGCTTCATCAGGCCGTTAAATGACGGTAGCATCGCAAGTAAGAATGACACCGGCAAAAATGTTGCGTAGATGATAAAGAGTATCTGGCTGAACAGCATCATTGCCGTCAGGAAGAAGACAAACAAGGTGATTGCGATATTGAACAAGACAACAAAGGTCGTGGTACCAAGTCGATTGATCGTCATGGTTGGCGACAGGTTCTCGTTGTCATTGTCTTCAATTTCAGCTTTCACCACGTCGGTGCGCGTTTTACCCTTGTCCCCGAATGGGTTAGTCTTCATCAGCTTGTTCACGCGCTCTTTGCCGACGGTATCGGTGTCGCTGTCACCAAACTGCAAAAGTGTCCACGGCTGCTTCACCTGAATTTCAAAAAGGGTATCGCGGATTGCATCAACGCCTGATTTATCGGTGGCTGTATCAGTGCCCATAATCATCTTGGAGCCAGTGTTGAGCGCGCTGGTGCTGATATCTGAACTGAACTCATTGATTTTGCTCACGTAGTCCGGGGCGTAGGCGATGAAGCTGGCTGACGTGATGAA
>NZ_AYZJ01000015.1:0-18712 GCF_001436615.1 Lacticaseibacillus camelliae DSM 22697 = JCM 13995 | reverse complement strand
AGGAACCAGATATTGTTGTGGTAGAAAATTTGTCTAACTTTTCTATGGCACTTCAGATGATGTGATCGAGCACCGTCACGCCGATCATCTCCCCCGCGGCCACGAACCGCGCGGTGAGGTCGCTGTCCATCGCCGAGGGCAAGTGGTCGCCGCTGGGGTGATTGTGCACCAAAATCAGCCGCGAAGCGTTCAGCGCCAGCGCCGCTCGAAACACCACCCGCGGATCGGCGATCGATTTGTCCACCCCGCCGTGGGCCAGCTCAAGCTCGCGGATCACGGCGTTGCGCACGTCGAGCATCAGTGCCAGCAGGTGTTCCTCCGTGGCGCCGGACAGCCGCTGCACCATGGCCTGACCGATCTGCTCGGCATCCAGCACCGCCCCGTACCGAAGCGTCTGGCGTTGCTGCACCCGCCTGGCCAGTTCCAGGCCGGCAAGTAGCCGGGCCGCCTTCGTCGGGCCGATACCCGGCACCTGCGCCAGCTCGGCTGGCGTGGCCGCACTCAGGCCGCTCAGCGCTGGATACTGCCGCAGTACGGCTTCGGCCACCAGAGCGACCTGCCACTTGCCACTGCCGCTACCGATCACCACCTCGAGGAGTTCCTGATCTGACAGCGCCAAGGCCCCGTGGGCTTCAATCATTTCCCGTGGTTGCATGCTTCTTCCCCCTTGTGTAAAGAGAGATTACGCAGCGATTGCCGTTTAATCTTTGCCGCCCAGCAGCGTCTGGCGCACGGCGCTGGCCAAATACAGGGACCCGGTCAGGACCACCGGCTCATCGGGAAACTCATCCAGGTGCGCCGAAAGGGCTTCCTGCCAACTGGCAAAGGTGCGCAGCTTGCCTGCGTCTGGGTAATCGGCCAAGGCTTCCGCCCGCGGATTGTCCGGCACTGGCACCAGCCACAGCCGTTCGGCGCTGGCTTCCAGCTCGGCGATCATGGTGGTCAGGTCTTTATCCCCCAACACGCCGACGATCAGCGTGACCCGCTCGTCCTTAAACACCTGCTTGACCGCACTCAGCATTGCCGCGATGCCTTGCGGATTGTGCCCGCCATCGATCACGATCAGCGGGTCGTTGCTGAGCTTTTCCATGCGGGCCGGCCAGGTGTTTTGCGCCAGTCCGCGCAGGATCTCCTGCGGCTGCAGCGGCCAGTTCATCGCCTTAGCCGCCAGGCGGCTGGCCGTGATCGCCAGTGCCGCGTTTTGCACCTGGTACGCGCCGACCAGCGGGATGAAGACGCGGCTGAGATGAAACGTCTGGGCCCGGTAATCAAACCGCTGCCCCCAGCCGTCAAGCCCAGCGCGGTCAGCCTCAAAGTCCCGACCGGCCACCAGCCAGTCGCTGCCCGTTTCAGCCACGCGCTTTTGCACCGCCGCCATCGCGTCTGCCGGCAGCGCGGCCGTCACGACCGGACGATGCGGCTTGATAATGCCGGCCTTGTGAGTGGCGACGCTGGTGATCGTGTTGCCAAGCAACTTGGCATGGTCCAAGCCGACACTGGTGATCACCGATACCAGCGGAATGATGACATTGGTCGAGTCTGTGTCGCCGCCAATGCCGACTTCGATCACCGCAATATCGACCTGCTGCTCATGAAAATACCAAAACGCCAGCGCGGTGATGTACTCAAACTCAGTCACCGCAAACTCCGGATTCGCCTGCCGCAACTGCCCAATCGCCGCATCAGTGGCCGCGGCTGCCGCAACTAAATCAGCGTCCGGGATCGGGTGATGATCGATCATGATGCGCTCGTTAAACCGCATGATGAACGGCGAGGTGTACAGTCCGACCTTGAGCCCACTGGCCTCAAAGATCCGGGCGATGCCTGAAGCGGTCGAGCCCTTGCCGTTGGTGCCGGTCACGTGGACGTAGCGGTCGTGCTGCGGATCACCCAGCGCGTGCAGCAACGCCAGTATCCGCTCATGGCCCCCGGTTTTGGCCAGCCTTGGCAGTGCGTGAATCGCCGCCACAGTTTCATCATAAGTTTTCATCATTTGCGCCCCCAATAATAATGCCCCTTATCTTACTACAAAACGCGTCTGGACCAAACGGCCCAGACGCGCTTTCAAATTTCATTTAGAAGACGATGACCGGCGTACCCACCGACATTGCCGCAAACAGCTTGGGCATGAATGCCGGCGGCTGGTTCACACAGCCGTGTGACCCGTGCTTTTGGTACCACGTGCCACCGAACGTCGGCTGCCACGGGGCGTCGTGCAGGCCGACGCCAGTGTCATCGATCGGCATCCAGTAGTCAACTGGGGTGCGGTAGTCCTCACCTACCAGCGTCGCGTTGCGCTGCTTGGACCACACCGCATAGACTCCGCTCGGCGTTGGGGTTGCCGGTTTGCCGGTGACAATTGCCGAATCCAGCACGACCTTGCCGTTTTGGTAAAGCCATTCGTGCTGATTTTGCTTGTCGACTTCTAGATACGTGTTGCCGATATCCTGCCCGTCAGCATGGTAGCCAGAGCCCTGATGTAAAACGGTTTGGTTAAAACTCTTGCCCGCTTTAATCAGACTAATCAGCGCATCGGTTTCCTTGGTTTGCATAATGCTCCAGCCGTATGTCCCGGCAGGCACCGAAACCGTGCCGCGCTTGGTCGACTTGAACTGGCGGGTCTTGTTGTAGGTGTTGTACTTATCAGCAAGCTCGGAAACAAACTTCGCCACCCCGTTGCGGTCGACCTGCACCGCACCATTGGCGTAGCTCAGCCAAGATTTGAGGCGGCTGCTGGAGATCTGTTCCTGATGATTCGTGACCGTGACGACGGCCTTAATGTCTCCAATCGCCTTCAGCTTGCTGACAGCATCCGTCAGCGCCTTATCGGTGGCCTTCGCCTTGGGCTGCGTGTAGGTCTGCTTCAAAGCAACCGTATGGTGATTGTCTTGAATCGCCCCGGCGAGGGCCTCGGCCAGCTTAGCCGCATCGATTTGGTTGCCCGGTTTCTCCTTTTCGATCTTGTAACTGTCACCGGTCAACACGACCTTCGCGTCGACCGGCGCGGTCCGCGACGGGTTCAGCTTGGCTGCCTCGGCGTTCGCGTACTGCTTGATCTCTGCGCTGTCTGCACTAGAGGCCAATGCCGTCTTGTCGCTTTGTGCCAGGACCACCGCGGTAAAACCCCACGGGTTCTGCTTGGTCATCAGCTTGTTCAGCATCGCGGTGTAATCCCGCTTCAACCCCAGGGCCTGCCCAGACACTGTGGCCACCGTCTTGCCGCCGTCCTTCAGCTGGTAATGCACATCTGCCAGCCGCGCCTTCATTTTCTCATCCGCCTGCTTGACGGTTTTGCCGCTCAGGTCCACACCCAAGGCCTCAGTCTTCGGCAAAAACCGGTCTTGGTAATGGTTACTTCGGAGCCCGTAACCGACCCCAATCGCCGCCAAAACGACCACTGCAGCGCCGATCAACCAACTTTTTCTTTTCATAACTGCTCCTTACTGTGTTCAAATCGCTTGTGTGCAAAGTATATCACACTGACTAATAGTTAGCACATCAGCCTTCAATTCAATTATACCGCCCCCAGCACCCCTGACAACCGCTGGAGACCGGGCAAGCGTTGCCAATGCTTAATTCTTAGTAAAAACTATTTTTATGCGACAATAGCCAAAAAAAGAAGCCGCCCGCGGCAGCTTCTTCCTAATGTTAACCCTTATTTGGCCGCTTGCAGCTCCTTGATCCGCGCGTTGGTCGCGTCCAGTTTCGCCGTGAATTCGGTCCGTTTGGCCTTCTGCTCCGTGATCACAGCCTCCGGGGCCTTGGCCAAGAAGCCTTGATTGCTCAGCTTCTTGTTGGCCCGCGTGATCTCCTGCTCGAGCTTCTTGGCGTCTTTTTGCAGCTTGGCGATCTCCTCGTCCAAGTCGATCAGTTCCTTGAGCGGCACGTAAATCGTCGCCCCGGTCGTGACCGCACTGCCGGCCAGTGCTGGCGCTTCAACATTGGCGCCGACTGTCATTGCCTTCAGGTGGACGAACCGGTCAATGAAGTCGCGGTTGTCATTGAAGACGGCTTCCAAACTTGGATCCTGCAACTTGATAATCAAGTCGATGGGACTGGACAGTGGCGCGTTGACCTCGGCGCGAATGTTGCGGACGCCGCGAATCAGCTCGATGATGGCCTGCATCTGCGCGACGGCCGTCGGGTTTTCGAACGCCTTGTGCGTGGTCGGGTAAGCCGCCGTGACCAGGGACTCGCCGCCGTGGGGCATCGTCAGCCAGATTTTTTCCGTGACAAACGGCATGATCGGCTGCAGCAGGCGCAGGGTCTGATCCAGCACGTAACGCAGGTTGACGCGCTTTTGGGCCTTAATGGTCTCATCGTCGCCGTAAAGGACTTCCTTGGACATTTCGATGTACCAGTCGGCCAGCTCATTCCAAATGAAGTTGTAAAGCGCGCGGTCGGCTTCCCCGAACTCGAAGTTGTCGAACAGGCGTGTCACCTCTGCAACCGTATCGTTCAACCGGGCAAATATCCACTTGTCGGACAGGTCAAAGGTGCTTGGGTCAGGCTGCGTGTCGGCTTTGGTGTCACCAAGGTTCATCAGCACGAACCGGCTCATGTTCCAGATCTTGTTGATGAAGTTCCATGCCGCATCCATTTGGGTGTAGGAGAAACGGGCATCCTGGCCGGGCTTGTTGCCTTGGGTCAGGAACCACCGCAGCGCGTCGGCGCCGTACTTTTCGATGACGTCCATTGGATCGATACCGTTGCCCAGGGACTTGCTCATCTTGCGGCCCTGTTCATCGCGCATCAGGCCGTGAATCAGCGTGTGCTCGAACGGGCGCTGGCCGGTGAACTCCAGACCTTGGAAGATCATGCGGGCGACCCAGAACGGAATGATGTCGTAGCCCGTAACCAGCGTGTTGGTCGGGTAGTAGCGCTTGAAGTCAGGTGCGTCCTTGTCCGGCCAGCCTAGCGTGGAAAATGGCCACAAGGCACTGGAGAACCAGGTATCCAAAACGTCAGGGTCCTGCTCCCAGTTTTCCGGGTCCTTCGGGTCCTCCTCGCCGACGTATGTTTCACCGGTTTTCTTATTGTACCAAGCCGGGATGCGGTGGCCCCACCAAAGCTGGCGAGAAATGACCCAGTCGTGAATGTTTTCCATCCAGTTCAGGAACGTGTGCTCGAAGCGGTCCGGCACAAAATCGACCTTGCCGGCGCCCTGCTGGTTCTTGATCGCGGCTTCGGCCAGCGGCTTCATCTTGACGAACCACTGCGTCGACAGGCGCGCTTCGACCTGCACCCCGGTGCGTTCGGAGTGGCCAACACTGTGGACGATCGGCACGATCTTGATCAAATCGCCGGAATCCTGCAGGTCCTTGACCAGCGCCTTGCGGCAGTCAAAACGGTCCATGCCCTTATACTTGCCGGCGTTTTCGTTCATGGTGCCATCGTCATTCATGCAGTTGATGCGCGGCAGGTCATGGCGCAGGCCAACCTGAAAGTCGTTCGGGTCGTGGGCCGGCGTGATCTTAACGGCCCCGGTCCCGAAGTCCATGTCGGCGTGCTCGTCGGCGATGATGGGGATCTTGCGGCCGACTCCAGGCACGATGACCTCCTTGCCGATCATGTCCTTGTAGCGCGGATCCTTGCTGTTGACCGCCACGGCGGTATCGCCAAACATCGTTTCCGGCCGGGTGGTGGCAATTTCGATGCCGCCCTTGGTACCATCGGCGAACGGGTAAATCAAGTGGTAGAACGCGCCCTTGTCGTCTTGGTGAATGACTTCGATGTCAGACAGCGCCGTGCGCGCTTGCGGATCCCAGTTCACGATGTACTCGCCGCGGTAGATCAGGCCCTTGTTGTAAAGGTCAACGAAGACCTTGCGGACCGCTTTGGACAGGCCAGCGTCGAGCGTGAAGCGCTCACGGGAGTAATCCAAAGACAGCCCCATTTTGGCCCACTGCTTGTGAATGATGGCCGCGTACTCGTCCTTCCATTCCCAGACGGTGTCGATAAACTTCTCGCGGCCCAGGTCGTAGCGGGAAATGCCTTGCTTGCGCAGCTTGGCTTCAACCTTCGCCTGCGTGGCGATCCCGGCGTGATCCATGCCTGGCAGGTACAGCGTGTCGTACCCCTGCATCCGCTTCTGACGAATGATCATGTCTTGCAGCGTGGTGTCCCAGGCGTGGCCCATGTGCAGCTTGCCGGTGACATTTGGCGGCGGAATGACGATCGTGTACGGTTTGGCCTTCTTATCGCCGTTTGGCTTGAATACGCCTTGGTCCAGCCACTTCTGATAGCGGCCGGCTTCGACTTCTTTGGGGTCGAATTTTGGTGCTAATTCTTCACTCATAAGGATCCTCCTGTTGATTTTGATGCCGAGATTGGTTAGTTGCGCTCAGGCGGGCAACGGGTGAACATCCAGCCTAAAAGCGCCCGCCTTCGCAGCCTGCACAAAAAAACTCGCCCTATCGATTAGGACGAGTTAGCTCGCGGTACCACCTAAATTAAGGCTCAACGCCTTCACTTGAACCTGATAACGGGTGGTCCCGGGCGGCCCTACTGACTTCAGGTCGCCGGCTCGCAAGCTACTTATCGCGGCACACTTCAAGGCTCACACCAGCCGCCTTGTCGCTGAAAAAGTGCACCACGATCCTCTTGGTCATCGCGTTGACGCTATTATAAGCCGAGCGGCCGCGGCGCGTCAACGGGCTTTCACCTTTTGGTGGGCGGTGTAAATAAGACTTTGCAGCTCCGACGTCAAATCGATGTAACGGATGGTGGTCTGCGGCGCACACGCCACCGGCTGCGGCGCAAAGGTCAGGATCGCATTGATGCCGAATGCCTCCAGCGTGCCGATCACGCTGGTTTGCGACGAACTGGGAACGGCCAGGATCGCCGTGTGGATACTTGGATTCATGTGGGCCGCCAGCGTCGCGAACGGATACACCGGAATGCCGCCCACGCGCGTGTTGACCTTCGCCGGGTCAGCATCGAACGCCATCACAATGTTCAGGTCCGGGTTGCGGCGGAAATTGTTCATCAAAAGCGCGCGCCCAAGGCCGCCCACGCCAACGAGAATGATTGATTCCGACGAGTCCACATCGAGCAGTCGCCCGAACTCCTCCACCAGCGTGGCGATACTGTATCCGTAGCCACTTTTCCCCAGCTCGCCGAAGCTGGAAAAATCGCGGCGAATCGTGGCTGAGGGAATGTGAATGATTTCGCTTAATCGGTCGGAACGGATGCGGGCGACGCCTTCTTGCTGGAGCTGGACGACGGCGCGGTAATACAGAGGAATGCGCTTGATAGTGGCCTTTGAGACGTGTTCTTTAGTGTCCTGCATGAGTCTTGCCTCCGCCTTGAATTCCGTGCAAACGTTCACAATGTCAGTTTAGCATAACCATTGTGAGCGAACAAACAAAATCGGCTTGATGGTTAAAGTGGGCGCGCAGTTCATCCCCACTCCGACCACCGCTCCTAGTCCTGACCCAATACATCTGGCACCCGGCGGACTCGTGATTTTTCCGCCAAGAAAAAATGAGTGATTCAGCAATAAAAAAAACTGCCCATAACAGGCAGTCTCTTAGCTATTGATCCAAGCTCATCTGCACAAACGTCACCGGCGTCCCGTAGGCCTCAGCTTTCCGAGTACCCGTCGGTGTAAATCCCAGCGCCTCGTACAGGTGCCGCGCACGCGCGTTGAAAGCCGCGACTTCCAAGGTAATGGGGCCGGCGTAATGGTAGCGCTGGCGGCCGAAAGCGATGCCGGCCTGCACAAAGGCGCGGCCGCGACCGGCGCCGGTGTACGCCGGCGCCAGGCCCAGACCGATTTCCATCACGCCGCTCGGAAACGCGTACTCGTACATGCCAATCAGCTCGTCGTTCTCAAGCACGGAGTAGTAGTCTTCCCCGTCCTCGGCAAAGATGTTATCCGTTTCTGTGGCGTGGACCTCTGCCGGGATGTTGTAAAACTCATATGGGGCGGGATAGACCCAATCCAAGTACGCCTTGGCCTCGGGCCGATTCATGTAGCGGATCTCAGTCATCGCGGTCTCCTTTTTATAGCAGCTCTGAAATCATGTCCTGGTCCTGGTTCATGAACTCGTCGGACGACTTGATCTCAGTGATCTTCACGCCGTCCAAGGCGCGCTGCATCAGCCCTTCAACGTCGAGCTTGCTTTCGTAGTAGCGTGTTTTGTCCAGGTTCGGCTTGGTCTTTGGTGACGGCGGCGCAAAAATCGTGCAGCAGTCCTCAAACGGCATGATCGACAGGTCGTAGGTGTCGATGTCCTGCGCGACCTTGATGATCTCCGTTTTGTCCATCGTGGCCACCGGCCGAATAATCGGCATGTTGGTCACATCATTGATGGCGACCATACTTTCCAAGGTTTGAGACGCGACTTGGCCGATCGACTCCCCGTTGACAATGGCGAGCCCGCCGCGCTGTTTGGCCAGCGCCTCGGTCAGGCGCAGCATCAGCCGGCGCTGCACCGTCATCAGGTAGCCCTCAGGCACAGTTGATTTAATCGTTTCCTGAATCTCGGTGAACGGGACCTGAATAAACTTAATATAACCGGCGTATGGCGCCAGCTTGGTGGTCAATTGCTTGGCCTTGTTCAAGGCCGAATCGGACGTGTACGGCGGGCTTAAAAAGTGAACCATTTCCAGATCGACGCCGCGTTTCAAGGCGTAATACCCTGCCACCGGCGAATCGATCCCCCCGGAAAGCATCAGCATCGCCTTGCCGGCCGTCCCGACCGGCATGCCCAAAGCGCCCTGAATTGTTTGGGTGGACAGGTAAATTGCATCACGCCGTACTTCCACCCGCAGCGTGTAATCCGGATGGTGCATCTGTACCTTCAGATCCGGCCGGTGATCAACCAGAAAGTCGCCAAGGTTCAGGTTCATTTGGTTGGTGTCGAGCGCAAACGTGTGATCCGCCCGGCGCGTGTTGACCTTGTAACTGGCCCCCTGCGGCACGGATTCATTCATCAAGTCCAACACCGCCTCGTGGACTTTAGCCATATCTTTTTCGACCTTGACGGACGGCGAATAGGTCTGGATGCCGAACACCTTGGACAGCCGGGCCATGACGGCCTTCGCGTCCTCACCGTTCAGCTCAATGTGCAGGCGATCGCGCTTCGGGCGAATCGTCAAGTCGGGAAATTCGTGCAGCGCCTTGGTGACGTTGCCGTGCAGCCGGCTGATGAACGCCTGGCGGTTCTTGCCCTTCGTGGACAACTCGCCGTAGCGCACCATGATCTCAGTGTAATTCACAAAAGTTCCTCCTATTAAACTGGTTCTGGCAACTCATTATGCGGACGGCATCAGCTTGGCAAAACCGGCGTAGACCTGATCGAACGCCTGGTTGAAGGCCTTGGCCTCGTCCATGGTGTTGTACTCGTCCAGGCTCACGCGGATCGCCGAGGTGGAGATGCGGTCATCGACATGCATGGCCGCCAGCGTTGAGCTTTCCGTGCCCTTTTTGCTGGAGCAGGCCGACGTGGTTGAGATGTAAATGTCGTGGGGCTCAAACGCGTGCACAATCGTTTCGCCGCGCACGCCTTCAATCGCAAACGTCAGGATGTGCGGGGCAAAGTCCGGCGTCAGCTGGGAAAACATGGTGACGTTGGCAAACTGGCTGACATGGTCGTAAATCGCCTTGCGGATGGCCTGCTGGTGCGCAACTTTCTTATCCTCATCAGTCAGCAGCAGCCGCAGCGCCTTGGCCATTGCCGCGATTGCCGGCGTGTTTTCCGTGCCAGAGCGTAAGTTGTCCTCCTGACCGCCACCGGTCAGCAGCGGCGCGATGTGTCGGCCCTCCTTGATGTAGACAAAGCCTGTCCCCCGCGGCGCGTGGAACTTGTGACCGGAGAACGTCAGAAAATCGACCCGTGGGTTGCGCAGCGATTTCATCAAACCTTTGCCAATCGCCTGCACGGCGTCCACGTGAAAATGAATGCTCGGGTGATCTTCCAGAATTTTGGCTACCGCGTCGATCGGCTGCTTGGCGCCGATCTCGTTGTTGACGGCCATCACAGACACAAGGATTGTGTCCGGCCGAATCGCCTTGCGCAGATCCTCGGGGTTGATAAAGCCTCGCTTGTCAACAGGCAGGTAAGTGACGTCAAAGCCAAGTTCTTCGAGCTGCTTCATCGTATTGATCACGGCCGGGTGCTCGACCTGCGTGGTGATCAGGTGCTTGCCAAACGGCCGCTTTTCAATGGCCGTGCCCTTGATGACCCAGTTGTCGCCTTCCGTGCCGCAGGAAGTGAAGTAAATCTCGTCTGGCTTGGCGTGCATCAAGTCCGCGATCTGCTTGCGAGAACTTTGCAGGACCTCATTGCCCTTGCCGCCGACCGCGTGCAGGCTGCTGGGATTGCCAAAATAATTCTCGGAAACTTTGCGGTAGGTGTCCAGCACTACTGGCAGCGCCTTGGTGGTCGCGCTGTTGTCGAAATAAATCATGTTGACCATTCTTTCTTTTCGTAAGTTTAGCTGCATGCAAGTATACCAAATAATGACCGGAAAATGAACCACTGGGGCCGCCGCGGCGAAATTAGTGGGAGAAATATCGCCCAACCTGTATACTTTTGGCGGAGTTCAAACGTCTTATTCATGGAGGGAGGAGCGAGATGCCAAAATCAGAGTTCGACCAGCACCTGCTGGCGTTGGGCCAGACGGTCGTGCAGCGGCTGCAAGCGCGCGGGATCCAGCGGGCTGATGCAGAAGACGCCGTGGCAACGGCCTACGAGAAAATCATCATCCTGCTCCCTCGCCTTTCCGTGGGCAACTTCGATGGCTGGTTCTACCGCATCGCGCTCAACGCCTTCTTGGACACGCTGCGCAAACACCAGCGCGAAACACTGATGGACCGCCTGCCTGATTCGGCCACCGCCACTCCAGCGCAGTTTGCCGAAATGATCGCGCCTCTGCCTGACAACCAGCAGGAACTACTGGCGCTGAAGTATTATTACGGCTTTTCATATGAAGAAATCGCGCACCTGCTGGGGTCAAGCCCACCAGCGTTAAGACAATGCTGGCCCGCGCCCGGGAAAGCCTGCGCACCAAATGGGAGGAATAACAATGTTAGATAAAGCACTCCGTCATGCGAAGTGGAAACAGCGTTTGATGATGGCGGTGATTGCCGCCATCGTGGTGATCATCCTTGTACCACTGGGCTACGGGGGCCTAAACAAATTAGCCGGCCGCCAAAGCGCCGCACTTTTTGACCAGTTGAACGCCTACCACACGGTCGCTGAACCCAATGTGAATGTCTCTTCGGAAATGCTGGCAAACGACACGAGTTTTGGCGGCAACGTGGTGACCAAAGAATACAAGGACATCGATGGTTACCCCGTCCCCTGGGGCACCTACACGTCTCACTACACCAACCTGCGCTGGCAGCTTGACGAAAGCTTTTATGCCCAAACCGTAGAGCGCCGAGACCAGCACTTCGGCCGGCAAGCGTTCCAGCCTGGCACCGCGCAAAAAATTGCGCGCTTTTACACTGGCACAAAGGGCCTGCCAAACGAGGCCGAAACACTCGCCAGCCTGCCTGATCACGTCGGCGAGATTGCCGTCACCTTCAAGCACGGCTACACCTATGCAGCGCTAAAGCAGCTGCTGCCGAAAAGTCTCAATTTGCGCTGGGCGTACCTGTTCAACGACACGGCGCATGTCTCGATTTCCGGCGACGTTGCCCACCCCAGAACTGCGGAGAGTCCGATCGGAATGGCGCTCAACGGTGATGCCACACCGCAAAGCCAGGCCAAGTATTGGCGCAAGGCACTCAGCCAGTACTGGACCGGCGCCAAGCACAACCAGGCCTACGAGTACGCCATGAAGACACCGGCCAAACAGCTCAAGTTCAAAGGCGTGATCCTGACCGGGACCACGGAGAGCCTGGCCAAGGTTGCGACCGCCGATTACGTTGCTGGCACCAGCGTTGGCGTGACAGTCCCGCGCGTGCCTTACATCACGCCCACCCGCTAACACAAATGCGGCCGCCGGATCACCGACGGCCGCACTTTTCTTCTATCTTAAAGGCACGTTAAACCAGCTCATCGTGCTGCTGCGCGTTGTAGTCATCGGCAACCTTCTTGTAGCTGCCGGGCTCAACTTGCTCCAGCGCGGTCGCAATCGTGTCCGCGGCGCTTTGGTAATCATACTTAGCATACAGCGCCGCGGCATCCGTCATCGCCTTCGCCACGGCTTCATGTGACGTCTTGTAACGGTTGGCATACTGAAGCAGCTGTTCGCAAAGCCCCGCCGCACCGATAATGTCACGGCTTTGCTGCTTCAGCTGGTCAATGTCGGCGGAGACTTTAATCAGTGTCTTGGCGATGGCGTCCAGATCGATTTTGACCTGATCCATGTCGTCCTTCAGCTGCAGGATCTCATCGCTGACCACCTTGAAAAAGTCGCGGTAAGCTTTGGGCAGCCCCGGCAAGTCATGGCGTGAGACTTCGTAGCGCACGTCGCGCACCGACCGCTCAAACGCGTCGACTTGATTCAACGCCTTGCGTTCGGTTTCACGCAGACCCGAGACACTGGCGTTAATGGCCTGCTGCTTCTTTTCAATCTCGGTCAGGTCCGTGCGGTCATGAGTAAATTGCGCCAAGAGATCGGAGTAAACTGCTTTTGACTGCGCGATCTGGTCGTTGGCCTGATTGAAGGACTGGTCGATCGCATCAAGTTGCACCTTTAAGTCGTTGGTCGTTTTGATTTCGTCATGGTTGAGCTGGTAGGACTGATTTAAGTGATCCAGCTCGATGTTCAGCGTCCGATTTTGCTGCATGGCGTGATTGATGAACTGCCGCAGCTCCTCTTTCTGATCCAAGACTGAGGCCTTGGCTTTGAGTTCTTTTTCCATCACCGCGTACAAGCTGTCGATCTTGTCTGCGATAGTCGCCGTGTTGGCGGTCAGCTCCGTCACGTCCAGTTGCTTGATTTGCGCTTCAGCCTGATCCACCAGTCCTTGCACCGCTGCCACGCCCGCAGGCACATCTTCGGTGAAAATGAAGTGCTGTGCGGTCAGCTGCTGGTAGCCTGTCTTAATCTCCTTCAGTTGGGCGGGGAACTCATTCACCACCGAATTGACCAGTGGCGGCAGCTGCTTGACCTGCAGTTTCAGCGCGGCCACGCCGTTTTTCACCTGCTTGAGCGCGTTTTGCGCCCGGCGCGGATCGCCGCCCACGTTGACCTCGGTCGTCGTCGTCAGCTGAGAGGCGATTGCTTGCAGGCTGGCCTCCAACGCCGGCAGCGCATCGCCAAATGCGAAGCTCTTAGCCAGCACAGTCTTGCGGGCCTCCTGATAGTCGTTCCGCAGCGCCTTTAGCCCCTTCGCGTTTGCGGCTTCGGCGGCTTTGATCTCGTCAAGGTGGCTTTCGATCTGCTTCATGTCTTTGGCCGCGGCAGTCTGCAGAGCGTCAATGTTGGCCATTCCGTCCTTGACCTGACCGAACTTAAACTGCTTGTTCGCCTGCTCCACGTCCAGCAGCGCCGTCTGGAGCTCAGTCAGTTCGCCGTCGACCAGCGCCTGGTACTTTTGCGACCAGGACTTGAAGTCTTCAAGGCTATCGCCAGTCAGGCTCAGCTGCTGGATACTGCGGATCAACCCTGGGACCGCCCCAGTATCGATCGTAGCCACCCCGGCATCCAGCTCGTGGATCAGCCGCGTGTTGCGCAGCTGATAGCCCCATACCCCTAAGGCTAAGAGCACAATGATAATCAAAACGATGATAATCCAATTCATTTTCTCTACACCTTCCGCGCCGACCCCCGATGTTGCATTATCTGTCACTGCCTCGTACACTGACATTAATGTGTCGAAAATCGTCTTCGGTTCCTAGTATCTCAAAAACGCCGGCAATATGAAACCCTTTTAATAGGAAAAGCCGCGACGTTTAGGACTTTTGACTAAAAAAGGAGTGTCATCATGACCGCTATCGATCCCCTGATTGTTGACCAAGTCGCCGCGCTGCTGGCCGGTGAGGACAACGTGATCACCAATCTCAGCAACGCCGCCGCGCTGCTTTACAACTCAATGGACCAGGTCAACTGGGCTGGTTTCTACCTCTACAGTGAGCGGCGCGACTCGCTGGACCTCGGGCCGTTCCAAGGCCAAGTCGCCTGCACGCACATTCAGCCGGGCAGCGGCGTCGTTGGTACCAGCTATGAGAAGCAAACCCCGCTGCGCGTACCGAACGTGCACGAGTTTGCCGGCCACATCGCGTGCGATGCCGCCAGCAACTCGGAATGCGTGGTCCCGTTGCAAGTCAACGGTCGCATTATCGGCATTATGGACATCGACTCACCCGTGTTGGACCGTTTTTCCGACAGTGACGTGAAAGTGCTGACGGACTTTGGCGCTGCGCTTGCGAAACACCTTGACGCGGCGGCCCTTTCCGCGATATACTAGTGCGCGTGTAAAATAATGCAGCAGTGAATGGAATGGTCGGCTCCAGTTTGGCAACCGGTATCGGAGAGCTTAGTAACCGCGGCTGCAAGAGCGAACGGCTTAGCCCGACTGCCCGTGTTCTGAATTCACAATTCATTATTTTACTCCAAATAAAAATCTTGGAGGAAATATCCTATGTCTCGTTATACTGGTCCTCGCTGGAAGCAGTCCCGTCGTTTGGGGCTTAGCCTTTCCGGCACTGGTAAAGAACTTGCACGTCGTCCGTACGCCCCTGGTGACCACGGTGCTAACAACCGCCGTAAGGTTTCCGAATACGGTCAGCAGCTCACTGAAAAGCAGAAGCTGCGTTGGATGTACGGCCTGAACGAACGCCAATTCCAGAACCTGTTTATTCGCGCCGGCAAGCTTAAAGAAGGTACCCATGGGGATAACTTCATGATCATGCTTGAAAGCCGTCTGGACAACCTGGTTTACCGTCTCGGTTTGGCCACCACTCGTCCGCAGGCACGCCAGCTCGTCAACCACGGCCACATCACGGTCGATGGCAAGCGCGTTGACATTCCTTCCTACGAAGTTCAGCCTGGTCAAGTGATTGGCCTGCGCGAACGCAGCCAAAACCTGCAAATCGTCAGTGATGCACTTGACGCTACGATTTCTCGCCCGGCATACGTCTCCTTCGACGACAACAAAAAGGAAGGCACCTATGTGCGCCTCCCTACGCGTGACGAACTCGAACCAGACATCGACGAATCCCTTGTCGTTGAGTACTACAACCAGAAGCTGTAATATTTTTCACCAGAAACACTGTGGTAACAGCGTTTCTCAGACCTACCAGCGTGCACCAATTATAATTGGTCAAGTAGTTCGGCAACACGTCCATCTTGGGCGTGTTTTTTTTCGGCATTTATGTAATGTAGTACTTTTGCGTAATTGAAATATCTGCATGGCCTAGTCGATTACTCATCGTTGCCATATCAAAACCTTGGCTGAACAAAAAGCTCGCATTCGTGTCACGCAAGCCATGAATGGTGGTGTGTGGTGATCCAAACTCCATTAAGATTGGTTTGAGCAATTCACTTTGATGGAAGCCATCTTCATTGAAAAAAAAACCATCCCTTTTCAATCAATATTGTTGCTGCACGTTACAACTTTCAGTAGTGTAATTCCCGTCAAGCAAAAAGAGCCCTATGCTTACATAACAGCATAGGGCTCTGACTTTGTATCTTCGGACTACGTATCGGTTAAATTTTAGTATCGATTCTGGTAATGAACTTCATCCTCCAATTCTCGCAAGTGGTCATTTGTTTCCGCGGCCTGACGCTTTGTTTCTTCTGTCAGCCGATTAATGGATGCTACATGACGTTCGGCATTCAACTGATTCTGAAGATTTCCTTCTCTAATCGCTGCAGTCTGACGCCGCATTTCTTCAAGGTGTTGCTTCTGTTGATCCAGTTGCCGCATAATCCCCATTAAATCTGCCCAGCTATTAGCCTCCCCAGTATCTAGTGAGTTGATCATTTCATGGATTGCCTTGTCATTTCGATACTGTTCAGGAATTTGACTGCGAAACTTTTGCGTGGATACACGATCTTTATTGGCTTGCCATAACTTTGAGAGTAAATCCTCATACTCAACGTCTCCCTTCAGCTGCTTGCTATACGCTGAAATTTCTTGGGTATACGTTTGGAGAATTTCGTCAAGACTCTGCCTATACTGTTTCTTTTTCGCATCAACAGCTGCTTCCAGATCAATTACTTTCTGATGTACTACACGTTTTTGCTTACGCCACCCCACAACCAAATATATCGCCACTCCCACAAGCGCCAATACACCTAAGAAATCTGCTTCACTAAGCACCATCACTAGCCACCCTATGAAGTAGACAATAAACAAAATCGTAAAGGATTTGATCAGGTACCGTGTTCTCCATAGTTTTCCTGTTCGTAAGGTTTTGATCTGATTTTCCATACTAGTAATTTCTGATTTTTGCTGTTGTAAAGCTGGCGAATTACTGGCATCTTGTCTTCGTTTCATAGATGCTTTTCCAGTTTCGGTCTTCAAAAACTGTTGTTCAATATACCTCTTCAGTTTGGACTGTGCCTCACCCTCGACTTTGACAAACGTAGAAATTTGCAAAACAAGACTTAATGCCACTTTCAAATGTTCAGCATTCATATAACGAATATTTTCAGCCTGCCACTGAGCCTGCTGATTCTGGCCATGGTCATATAGTATGTTGATATCACTTGAGGACTGTACCATTATTGTTCTCTCCTTCATGCCCTACGCCAAGAGAAATAATTATTTCGCCTGATGCAACATATACTGTCTACTCAGTGAATGTTCCTGGATTGAACTGAACGGATCTGCATCTAACTCTTCGCTAACTGTGTGTCCTAAAAGACTATAGCTGTTGATTGCGTTTTCTAACGGTTCATTAGTACGGTAGTCGGAAATCAATTTTTTGGGTTCATTATTTTTATCTACCAAGGCCATTATTCCAAACGTAAAGAATTTATGCGCAGGTGTTTCGTAAATCAGCGTTAGCGAACGAAAGCTCTCTGTGTATAGCGCATGCCTCAATTGTCCAGAAAATTTATCGGTAAAACCATTAGGCTTTTCCGCTGTCCGATGCGCAAAATTTAGCCCTTGGAATTTGTTAGCTACAGCATTCAAGTTTGAAACGTTCCAGTCATTAGACTCAAGTCCCTTAACAGTCAAGTACTTCGCAGGGCTATGTGATCTAACGAATTTATATTGGGGATACTTCTTTTTTATGAGGTTAAACACATCTTCCTCGGCTACTGATATCTCATCACCATTCGACAGCTTAGATTCACGGACGGGCACCGCAGCTGAAGCGGCACGAGTAACATTTGTCCTCTTTTCATTGGCAACCTTTACGGTAATCACTACATTTCCCTGACCGCTGATTCCAACGGGCTTATAACTAAGTGTATTAAGTACTGACTTCATAGAAATCTTTTTGGGCGTCTTCAACCCAGAAACTTTGAAGTCTTTTGAAGCGGGTTTAAAATACGGCTTTTCACTGTTATCTTTCAAAACCACCTGTACTTTTTTGCCATTTGACAAATTGGTACTTGGGTTAATATCGAGTGTAGTTTTGTACATATGATCTAAATATTCCTGAGCTCTGAGCGCTTGTTCATTCGTCAAGTTGCCTTGCTCAAAGTTAGTCTCGGATGCCAAATCACTTGCCGTTTCAGCCTTGTCTATATATGCTTTCAGCAAGTCTGCATCCACCTTAGCAGATTTACCCTCTTTTTCTGCTACTCGCTTCATGATTGATAACTGGATTTTTTCCGAAATGTCTGCGCTACCGTTACCCTGATAGCCAGCAAATGTCACCTTTACGTCTTTAAGATAAGATTCTGAACCACATCCACTGACTCCAACGACTATAGCCCCCAATAAAAGTATAAATAGTCCCCAACACCGTTTCTTCATCACGGCTCCTCCGTTCTTAATTGTTCGCGTTTACAAGCCCCTATTCCCGTATTTAGACACCAAAAGAATATCATAAACGTGTCTCAAAGTAACTAAATTTATAATATAGGTTTTTGCAGATATTTATTATTAGATTACACATCGCCAAACTTTTTAAATAGGAAGGTGGTAATTGTAATGGTTCCCAAAAACTTAGGCATTCAAGTACGACAGAGACGCAGTGAGGAACATTTGACAATTGAACAGCTCGCCGAAAGAAGTGGTGCTTCCGTTACCTTCATCTCCCGTCTTGAACGCGAAACAGTTCAATCAATAAAGTTGGATAAATTGATGGATGTGCTAAACGCACTTGATATGGACCTCAGTTCGATATTTGGTCATTTTCCTATGGACGATTTAGAAGAAGAACTCTGGGGGATGTTACGGACTATGCCAGACAATGAACGTCAAAATAAGATTCGGGCTATCTTAACGTTAATGAAATAGAGGGCCCACAATAAGCCCCCCTCAAAAAGCTATTCATGTTATTTTATGTATTTGTGACCAACCGACCTGTGTGCATCCCCGTGCACTAACAATCCTAATTAGTCTTAACTCAATCATTCATCATCAACCAGCCATCAAAAATTTCGTCAGATTATCTTGATAGCGATGGATATAAATTGACCGTTCTATTCATCTCAATTCCAGAAACTGTAATTCTCAATCACAAGCCTTATATCAAACATGGAAAAGCATTTGGCCTAGGTCAAATGCTTTTTCTATACCCAAAATGTCTCCCTGAATTACCCAAAGCAGCAAGGAATCTGATCGAATCAAACTCCCCAGTTTACAATTCAAGTGCAACACCTTAGCGACTAGACCAAAAAGGCC
>NZ_AYZJ01000093.1:0-39675 GCF_001436615.1 Lacticaseibacillus camelliae DSM 22697 = JCM 13995 | reverse complement strand
ACCAAAAGGCTGCGTAGCTTGAGCGACCTTAGGATGATGGCTAGCCTAGTTTGGGGTTTTGCCGGCGCAGCCGGTGAAGGCACAAACGTAGCTAGACAGTCATCCGTTGCTCGAGCGGAGCGCAACTAGCGATAACAGATACGCGTTTGAAGCATTGAAAAACAATGATAGCCAGTTTTGAGAGCGCAAAGCTTTCAATTAAATAAGTGCGGTGGCGATAGCGAGAAGGATACACCTGTTCCCATGCCGAACACAGAAGTTAAGCTTCTCAACGCCGAGAGTAGTTGGTGGGTGACTGCCTGCGAGGGTAGGAAGCTGCCGCGCTTTATAGATGGAGGATTAGCTCAGTTGGGAGAGCGTCTGCCTTACAAGCAGAGGGTCACAGGTTCGAGCCCTGTATCCTCCATTGAGCCGTTAGCTCAGTTGGTAGAGCATCTGACTTTTAATCAGAGGGTCGACAGTTCGAGCCTGTCACGGCTCATTTCCATTAGTTTCTTCATCTGCGGGTGTGGCGGAACTGGCAGACGCGCTAGATTTAGGTTCTAGTGGTTAATTACCGTGGGGGTTCGAGTCCCTTCACCCGCATTACGCCGACTTAGCTCAGCTGGCAGAGCACCTGTCTTGTAAACAGGGGGTCGGAGGTTCGAACCCTCTAGTCGGCATCTTACCAGTTTGCGGAAGTAGTTCAGTGGTAGAACGCCACCTTGCCATGGTGGAGGTCGCGGGTTCGAATCCCGTCTTCCGCTTTCACGAGCTGCCGGGATGGCGAAACTGGTAGACGCACAGGACTTAAAATCCTGCGGTAAGTGATTACCGTGTCGGTTCGAACCCGACTCTCGGCATTGCATCATATGCACCCATAGCGCAATTGGATAGAGTGTCTGACTACGAATCAGAAGGTTGTAGGTTCGACTCCTACTGGGTGCATTCCGGTTTTTCCGGAGTGACACATTGCGGAAGTAGTTCAGTGGTAGAACGCCACCTTGCCATGGTGGAGGTCGCGGGTTCGAATCCCGTCTTCCGCTTCATCGGGAAATAGCTCAGCTTGGTAGAGCACTACGTTCGGGACGTAGGGGTCGCAAGTTCGAATCTTGTTTTCCCGATCAAGAGCTGATGTCTTTGGACATCAGCTTTTTTTGTGCCTCATTTTTGCGGTTGGGCGGCGCGCAGTTGGTGATCTAGGTGAAGAGTGCTGGTATTTTTCCCCAGAATCAGTATAATTAAGGTCAAGATTAGTCAAAGTCAAAAAGGGTGAAGCGAATGCAAGGACAGAATATTTCCGATGTGATCGAACACTATTTAAAGGCCATGCTCGATTCATCTCGGCAGGTCGAGATCAGTCGTGCGGAGATCGCCCAGCACTTCAATTGCGTGCCGTCGCAAATCAATTACGTGATCAAAACCCGGTTCACCCCGCAGCGCGGCTACGTGGTTGAAAGCAAGCGCGGCGGCGGTGGGTATATTCGCATACTCAAGGTCCACTTGCGCGATGACCAGGATCTGATCTCGCTCATGGCCGAGAATATTCCCCAGGCGCTCCGGGAGCGGGATGGCCAAGCACTGATCCAGCAGCTGTACGACGCCGCTCTGATCGATCGTCAGGCGGGTAATATGATGCTCGCGGTGCTGAGTCACCAGACCCTGAACATGGGGGATCGAGAGGCCGAAGATGAGCTTCGATCACGACTGCTACTTGCTTTTCTCGACAGTTTGCGGTATGAAAGATAGAACCCAATTAATTTGTTTTTAATGTTTGCTGAGCAAATATGACGTTATAAAAGGGAGCGTGCTTATGGACAACTTATTTACCCCGAGTGCAAAAAATGTACTGATGATTGCACAGGAACAAGCCAAGTACTTCCACCACCATGCTGTGGGTACGGAGCACTTGCTCATGGCGCTCGTGATGGAACAGGAAGGCATTGCCGGCAAGACCCTGCGTCAGCTCGGCATTTCCGAACAGGATATTCATGATGAAATTGAGCGCTTCACTGGCTATGGGACAGTCGACGAGGGTAGCCAAAGCAAGGATGCCTACCTCCCATACTCACCGAAGGGTAAGGAGATTCTCAGTTATGCGGGCGATGAGGCCAAGCGGCTGGGCGCGCTGAAAATCGGTACTGAACACATCTTGTTAGGCCTGCTTCGCGAGGATGACATTCTGGCAGCCCGCATTTTGCAGGATCTTGATTTGAGTCTGTCTAAGACCCGTCAGTTGGTCCTGAAAAAAATGGGGATTTCCGACGCGGCGGCGAAGCATCGCGGCGCTGCTGGTGCCCAGCGCGGTGGCCGGCCAGCCAGCCAAGGGACCCCAACGTTGGATGGTTTGGCGCGCGACTTGACCCAGTTGGCGCGTGAAAATCGGATGGATCCGGTTGTCGGCCGGGACAAGGAAGTGCGCCGACTAATCCAGATTTTGGCGCGGCGCACGAAGAACAATCCGGTCCTGATTGGTGAACCCGGCGTTGGTAAAACGGCCATCGCCGAGGGCTTTGCCGAGAAGATTGTCGCGGGGGAAGTGCCTGACGACATGAAAAATAAGCGCTTGATGGCGCTGGACATGGGTTCTTTGGTTGCAGGCACCAAGTACCGCGGCGAGTTTGAAGACCGCCTCAAAAAGGTGATCGACGAAATCTACCAAGACGGGAACGTCATTTTGTTCGTGGACGAACTTCACACCTTGATTGGTGCCGGTGGCGCTGAAGGGGCAATTGATGCCAGCAACATCCTGAAGCCGTCCCTGGCGCGTGGCGAGTTGCAGCTGATTGGTGCGACGACCCTGGACGAGTACCAGAAGTACATTGAAAAGGACGCAGCGCTGGAGCGGCGGTTTGCCACAATCACCGTTGAGGAGCCGAGCGAGGCGGAGGCCGAAGAGATTCTTAAGGGATTGCGGCCGCGCTATGAGGCGCACCACGGGGTCACCATCACTGATGAGGCACTCCATGAGGCAGTCTCTCTGTCGAGTCGTTATATTTCTGGGCGCTTTCTGCCTGATAAGGCTATTGACCTGATGGATGAAAGTGCGGCCAAGGTGCGGCTGGACGAGGCTGATCGGCCGACGAAAGCGGACAAACTGCAAAAGCAGCTGAAAGAAACCGTCAAAGCCAAGGATGATGCGATTATGCACCAGGACTTTGAAACGGCGGCAACAATTCGGGAAAAGGAACAGAAGCTGCGGACCAAGATTGACGCGGCGCCTGAACCGGTCGATGCCAACGGCGTGCGGACCGATGTGAAGGTCGGCCCGGAAGACGTTGCGGAAGTGGTTTCGCAGTGGACCGGGGTGCCCGTGACCCAGTTGCAGAAGAAGGAATCCGAACGGTTGATCAACCTTGAAAAGGTGCTGCACGAGCGTGTGGTTGGGCAAGACGAGGCGGTTTCAGCCGTTGCTCGAGCGATTCGCCGGGCCCGCAGTGGGTTGAAGGACCCAACGCGGCCAATTGGTTCGTTCATGTTCCTGGGGCCTACCGGGGTCGGCAAGACTGAGCTGGCCAAGGCACTGGCCGAGGCGATGTTTGGGTCTGAAGACGCCATGATTCGGGTCGACATGTCTGAGTACATGGAAAAGTACAGCACGAGTCGGCTGATTGGTGCGGCACCGGGGTATGTTGGTTACGATGAGGGCGGTCAGTTGACCGAACAGGTTCGCAACAAGCCTTACTCGGTTGTGCTGCTTGATGAAGTGGAAAAGGCCCATCCCGATGTCTTCAACATCCTGCTGCAGGTCTTGGATGACGGCTTCCTGACCGACTCAAAGGGTCGCCGCGTCGACTTCCGTAACACCATTTTGATCATGACGTCCAACATTGGGGCCACCTCGCTTCGTGATGACAAGGCGGTTGGGTTTGGCAAAGGAAGTCCGACTCAAGACTTCAAGTCGATGCAGTCGCGGATGCTGGAAGAGTTGAAGAAGGCGTTCCGGCCAGAGTTCCTGAACCGAATCGATGAAACTGTTGTGTTCCACAGTTTGACGGAAAAAGAGCTGCATGAAATCGTGAAGATCATGACCAAGCAGGTCCTGCATCGCCTGAGTGATCAGGACATCACGGTCAAGATCACAGCGGCAGGGATCAATGCGGTCGCGAAGGCCGGCTTTGATCCTGAGTATGGTGCCCGCCCAATTCGCCGGGCTTTGCAGCGTGACGTTGAAGATCAGCTCTCTGAACTCCTGCTGACTGGTCAGGCCGGTGCGGGCGACACGATAACGATTGGGGCGCGCAAAGGCAAGCTGACTTTTCACATTAAGAAGGGGCAGCAGCCGGTGCAGGCCAAGAAAGAGCCCGTTCACGCCTAGCTCCAGTCCAGCTGGTGGCATTGACAAACATTCCTAGGCGAGGTATCATTAGTGCAATTGCATTTCGGCTAGGACATCAGTTGCGGCGATCTATTGTCCGTCGCAACACATAAAAACGTAAAAGTAGTTTGGGTGCCAAGCGCCTCCTGCTTTTCGTTTTTTTTTGCTCAAAACGTCCGCTAACCACCGACTGTATTCTTAATTTAACAATCGTTACATTAAATTTACAATCAAGATGGCCGAAAAATCCAATGAGGGGTGAATAATTTGGCAGGACACTTAGTGAATTACGGCAAACACCGCACTCGCCGTTCCTATTCCCGCATTAAAGAAGTTCTCGATCTGCCTAACTTGATCGAGATTCAGACCAACTCCTATCAATGGTTCCTCGACGAAGGCCTCAAGGAAATGTTCGATGACATCATGCCAATCGAAGATTTCCAGGGCAAATTGTCGCTTGAATATGTTGATTACCAGTTGCTTGAACCGAAATATACCGTTGATGAAGCGCGTCAGCATGACGCCAACTATTCCGCACCACTGCACGTCACCTTGCGCTTGACGAACCACGAAACTGGCGAAATCAAGAGCCAAGACGTATTCTTTGGCGACTTTCCGCTGATGACCAAGCAGGGCACGTTTATTATTAACGGTGCTGAACGGGTCATCGTTTCGCAGTTGGTTCGTAGCCCTGGTGTTTATTACAACAGCGCGACCGACAAGAACTCGCGTGTCACCTACGGGGCGACGGTGATTCCTAACCGTGGCGCCTGGCTTGAATACGAAACCGACGCCAAGGATCTGGCGTATGTGCGAATCGATCGCACCCGTAAGATCCCAATGACGGAACTGGTGCGCGCACTGGGCTTTGGCGCTGACCAGGATATCCTCGATATCTTTGGCGACAACGACTCCCTGATGCTGACACTGGAAAAGGATGTTCATAAGAACACCGACGATTCGCGTACTGACGAGTCGTTGAAAGATATATATGAACGGCTACGCCCAGGCGAGCCGAAGACTGCCGATTCTTCACGGTCCTTGCTGTACGCCCGCTTCTTTGATCCGAAGCGCTACGACATGGCCTTTGTTGGCCGCTACAAGGTCAATAAGAAGCTGAGCCTGAAGACCCGGCTGCTTGGCCAGACCCTGGCGGAAACGCTGGCTGATCCGGACACCGGTGAAGTCATCGCGCAAAAGGGCGACAAAATCGACCGCCATGTGATGGATACGTTGGGCGGGTACTTGGACCGTGACGATTTCAAGACCGTCACCTACCAGCCTTCCGACCAAGGGGTCGTCACCGATCCAATGACCGTGCAGGTCGTCAAGGTCTTTTCTAAGGTCAACCCTGAAAAAGAGGTCAAGTTAATCGGCAACGGTCACATCGACCCCAAGGCTAAGCACTTGATGCCAGCCGACGTCATTGCGTCGATGAACTACTTCCTGAACCTGCAGGAAGGCATTGGCTCAACTGACGACATCGATCACTTGGGCAACCGGCGGATCCGTTCCGTGGGTGAGCTGCTGCAGAACCAGTTCCGCATTGGCTTGTCGCGGATGGAACGGGTCGTTCGCGAGCGGATGTCCATTCAAGACGCCGCGACGGTCACGCCGCAGCAGTTGATCAACATCCGGCCAGTGGTTGCTTCGGTCAAGGAATTCTTTGGCAGTTCGCAACTGTCTCAGTTCATGGACCAAACGAACCCACTGGGCGAGCTGACGCATAAGCGCCGCCTGTCCGCCCTTGGGCCTGGTGGTTTGACGCGTGACCGTGCCGGCTATGAAGTGCGTGACGTGCACTACACGCATTACGGCCGCATGTGCCCAATTGAAACGCCTGAAGGCCCGAACATCGGGCTGATCAATAGTCTGGCGTCTTACGCGGTGGTCAACAAGTACGGGTTCATCGAGACCCCTTACCGCCGTGTGTCCTGGGATACGCATAAGGTCACGGACAAAATCGACTACCTGACTGCTGACGAGGAAGATAACTATGTTGTCGCCCAAGCCAACGCCAAGCTGAACGACGACGGCTCGTTTGCCGAAGACGCGATCCTGGCGCGGTCCAAGGATGTCAACATTGAAACCACCGCTGACCACATCGACTACATGGACGTTTCGCCTAAGCAAGTTGTCGCGGTTGCGACGGCCTGCATTCCGTTCTTGGAAAACGATGACTCGAACCGTGCGCTGATGGGTGCCAACATGCAGCGTCAGGCCGTGCCGTTGATCAACCCGCACGCGCCACTCATTGGGACCGGGATGGAATACAAGGCTGCCCATGACTCTGGGATCGCCGTGCTTGCTGAGCACGCCGGCACCGTTGAGTACGTGGATGCCAAGGTCATCAAGGTCCGTCGCGAAGACGGTGCTCAAGATACTTACAAACTCATGAAGTTCCAGCGTTCGAACGCCGGCAAGAACTACAACCAGCGGCCGATCGTGCGCCTGGGTGACAAGGTCGACGAAGACGAGATCATCGCCGACGGCCCAGCTATGGAAAACGGGGAACTGGCTTTGGGCCAGAACCCAGTCATCGCCTTCATGACTTGGAACATGTACAACTACGAAGACGCGATCGTGCTGTCCGAGAAGTTGGTCAAGGATGATGCCTACACCTCGATCCACATTGAGGAGTACGAATCCGAAGCCCGCGACACCAAGCTTGGGCCTGAAGAAATCACGCGTGAAATCCCGAACGTCGGCGAAGACGCCCTGAAGGACCTCGATGAATTCGGGATCGTTCGCATCGGGGCCGAAGTGCGCGACGGCGACATTCTGGTCGGCAAAGTCACGCCTAAAGGGGTCACTGAACTTTCCGCTGAGGAACGGCTGCTGCACGCCATTTTCGGTGAAAAGGCGCGTGAAGTGCGTGACACCTCACTGCGGGTTCCTCATGGCGGCGGCGGTATCATTCAAGACGTCCGCATCTTCACCCGCGAGGCGGGCGATGAGCTGTCCCCTGGTGTGAACATGATGGTCCGCGTCTACATCACGCAGAAGCGGAAGATTCAGGTCGGTGACAAGATGTCTGGTCGTCACGGGAACAAAGGGACTGTTTCGGTCGTTGTGCCTGAAGAGGACATGCCGTACTTGCCAGATGGCACGCCGGTCGATATTCTGCTGTCACCAATGGGTGTGCCTTCCCGTATGAACATCGGGCAGGTGCTCGAACTCCACTTGGGGATGGCGGCGCGCAACTTGGGTATTCACATTGCCAGTCCAGTCTTTGACGGGGCGAACGATGACGACCTGTGGGCAACCGTCAAGGAAGCCGGCATGGCGTCAGACGGCAAGTCCATCCTGTACGATGGCCGCACCGGTGAGCCGTTTGAAAACCGGGTCTCGGTCGGCGTCATGTACTACCTGAAGTTGGCCCACATGGTTGACGATAAGATCCATGCCCGTTCCATTGGGCCTTACTCCTTGGTTACGCAGCAGCCACTGGGCGGCAAAGCCCAGTTTGGTGGCCAGCGGTTCGGGGAAATGGAAGTTTGGGCTCTTGAAGCTTACGGGGCTGCTTACACCCTGCAGGAGATCCTGACTTACAAGTCCGATGACGTGGTGGGCCGGGTCAAGACCTACGAAGCCATTGTTAAGGGCGAGCAGATCCCGCAGCCTGGTGTGCCGGAGTCATTCCGGGTGCTGGTCAAGGAACTGCAAGCGCTGGGTCTGGACATGAAGGTCCTCGATCAGGACAAGAACGAAATTGAGCTGCGTGATATGGACGACGACGATGACGATGTTGTCTCAGTCGATGCCCTCGCCAAGTTTGCGCAGGAGCAAGAAGAGAAGAAGGCCAAGGACGCCGCAAACGCTGCGACCGACCAGCCGACTTCCGGCGAAACTAAGAAATAGGAGGTTAGCCCTTTGATTGATGTCAACAAGTTTGAAAGTATGCAAATCGGCTTAGCCTCGCCTGACAAAATCCGCAGTTGGTCGTACGGGGAAGTTAAAAAACCCGAAACCATCAACTACCGGACGCTGAAGCCAGAGCGGGATGGGCTGTTTGATGAACGCATCTTCGGGCCAACCAAAGACTGGGAATGTGCCTGCGGGAAGTACAAGCGGATCCGGTATAAGGGAATCGTTTGCGACCGGTGTGGTGTCGAGGTGACACGCTCTAAAGTGCGTCGTGAACGGATGGGCCACATTGAACTGGCCGCTCCGGTTTCCCACATTTGGTACTTCAAGGGCATCCCAAGCCGGATGGGTCTGGTTTTGGACATGTCCCCACGGGCCCTTGAAGAAGTAATCTACTTTGCGTCTTACGTTGTGATCGACCCCGGCGACACACCGCTTGAAAAAAAGCAGTTGCTGTCTGAGCGTGATTACCGCGAAAAGCGCGACGAGTACGGCGCGACCTTTGACGCTAAAATGGGCGCCGAAGCCGTCAAGGAACTCCTGCAGAAAGTCGACCTCCCGAAGGAAGTTGCTGAACTGAAGGAAGACCTGAAGTCGGCTCAGGGCCAAAAGCGGACCCGTGCGATCCGCCGGTTGGACATTCTGGATGCCTTCTTGGAATCCGGTAATGACCCGGCCTGGATGGTCATGGACACGATCCCGGTCATCCCACCGGATCTGCGGCCAATGGTCCAGCTGGAAGGCGGACGCTTTGCGACCTCCGACCTGAATGACTTGTACCGGCGGGTGATCAACCGTAACAACCGGTTGAAGCGCCTGCTTGACCTGAACGCGCCGAACATCATCGTGCAGAACGAAAAGCGCATGCTGCAGGAAGCCGTTGACGCTTTGATCGATAACGGGCGGCGCGGCCGTCCTGTCACCGGTCCTGGCAATCGCCCACTGAAGTCTTTGAGCCACATGCTGAAAGGCAAGCAGGGCCGGTTCCGTCAGAACCTGCTGGGCAAGCGTGTTGATTACTCCGGCCGTTCGGTCATCGATGTTATGCCGACCCTGAAGTTCTACCAGTGCGGGCTGCCTCGCTCGATGGCGCTTGAGTTGTTCAAGCCGTTTGTGATGCATGAGCTGGTTGCGCGCAACCTGGCCTCTAACATCAAAAACGCTCGGCGCAAGATTGATCGCGAAGACGATGACATCTGGGATGTTGTTGAAGACGTGATCAAGGAGCGGCCGGTTCTGTTGAACCGCGCGCCAACGCTGCACCGGTTGGGGATCCAGGCGTTCGAGCCCGTCTTAGTTGACGGCAAGTCGATCCGTCTGCACCCGTTGGTCTGCGAAGCTTACAACGCCGACTTTGACGGGGATCAGATGGCGGTGCATGTCCCATTGTCAGACGAAGCACAGGCGGAAGCCCGCATGCTGATGCTGGCGGCGCACCACATTCTGGCGCCTCGTGACGGCAAGCCAATTGTTACCCCGTCTCAGGATATCGTTTTGGGTAACTACTACCTGACCATGGAGCAAAAGGGTCGCGAAGGCGAAGGCATGATCTTTAAGGACACCAATGAAGTGCTGATGGCCTTGCAAAATGGTTATGTTCACCTTCACAGTCGGATCGGGCTGGCGGTTTCGTCACTGCCGAAGAAGCCTTTTACTGACGAGCAGCGTCACCAGATCATGGTGACCTCTGTCGGCCGCGTGATCTTCAACCAGATCATGCCGGAGGACTTCCCGTTCCTGAACGTTGCCACGCAGGACAACATCGTTAACGGTGTGCCCGACAAGTACTTCCTGAAGCCTGGGCAGGATATTCACGCCTACCTGCGCGATGCCCCAATTGAGGAGCCGTTCAAGAAGAGCTTCCTGTCCGACATCATTGCGGAAGTGTTCAAGGACTACAAAGTGCAGCGGACCTCTGATCTGCTGGATGACATGAAGACCTTGGGTTACACGCAGTCCACCAATTCAGGGCTGACCGTCGGGGTTGCCGACGTGCCAGAGCTGAAGGAAAAGCCTGAAATTGTTGATGCGGCCCACAAAAAGGTTGCGACGGTTTCTAAGCAGTTCCGGCGTGGGCTCATCACCGATCAGGAGCGTCATGACCGGGTCATCCAGATTTGGAACGACGCCAAGGACGAGATTCAGCAAAAGCTGGTCGAGGCCTTTGACCCGAATAACCCAATCTCAATGATGAGTGATTCTGGTGCCCGTGGTAACATTTCGAACTTTACTCAGCTTGCCGGGATGCGTGGTCTGATGGCCGCGCCTAACGGTGGGATGATGGAAGTGCCCGTGCTGTCGAACTTCCGTGAAGGTCTATCTGTCATGGAAATGTTCATGTCCACTCATGGTGCCCGTAAAGGGATGACCGATACCGCGCTGAAGACCGCCGACTCAGGTTACTTGACTCGCCGGCTGGTCGATGTTGCCCAGGATGTCATTGTTCGTGAAGAGGACTGTGGGACCGACCGTGGCCTGGTCGTTTCGGCGATCAAGGAAGGCAACGAAATGATCGAACCGCTGTACGACCGCTTGGTTGGTCGTTACGCGGCGAAGTCAGTCGCCGACCCGAAGTCTGGCGATGTGATCGTCAAGAAGAACGAAATGATCGACGAGGACAAGGCTCAGGCCATTGTCGATGCCGGCATTGAGCACGTGACGATTCGCTCCATTTTCACCTGCAACACCCGTCATGGGGTTTGCCAAAAGTGCTACGGCCGTAACCTTGCCACTGGCGAGCAGGTCGAAGTCGGTGAAGCGGTTGGGACCGTTGCTGCGCAGTCGATCGGCGAACCTGGTACTCAGCTGACCATGCGTAACTTCCATACCGGCGGTGTTGCCGGCGGCGAAGATATTACGCAAGGGCTGCCTCGTGTTCAGGAAATCTTCGAAGCACGCAATCCTAAAGGGCTTGCTGTTATCTCTGAGGTTGACGGGACCGTTTCTGCCATCGATGAAAATCCGGCGGAACACACTCGTGAAATCACCGTGGAAGGCAAGACCGACACCCGGACGTACAGCGTGCCTTACGCATCGTCCGTCGCCGTTGCAGAAGGCGACCACGTTGATCGTGGTGGCCGTCTGACCGGTGGGTCGATCGACCCGAAGGAACTGATCAAGGTTCAAGACGTCCTGACAACGGAAAACTACCTGCTGGCTGAAGTCCAGAAGGTTTACCGGATGCAGGGGGTTGAAATTGGTGATAAGCATATCGAAGTCATGGTTCGCCAGATGCTTCGGAAGATCCGGGTCATGGATCCGGGCGACACCGACATTTTGCCAGGGACGCTGCTTGATATCGCCGACTTCAAGGACCGCAACCAGAAGACGCTGATCTCCGGCGGCATTCCTGCCACCGGGCGCCCAGTGCTCCTTGGGATCACCAAGGCGTCACTGGAAACGAACTCCTTCCTGTCCGCGGCTTCCTTCCAGGAAACCACCCGTGTCCTCACCGACGCGTCGATCCGCGGCAAGAACGATCCGCTGATCGGGCTGAAGGAAAATGTCATCATCGGCAAGATCATCCCGGCTGGTACTGGGATGGCTACTTACCGGCACATGGAGCCAAAGACCGTTGGCACTGTCTCCAACAGCGTCTACTCGATCTCTGACCTTGAGGCTAAGATGAAGGCTGAAGACGCCGCAAAGACGGATTCGCCTGACTCAGACAAGTAATTCACCACGAAGGACCACTGCAAGCCTGCTTGCGGTGGCCCTTTTTGCGTGTTATTGCCAGCCGCTTTGCATAAGAGCCAGCAGCAGGTAGGCAATCTGGAGATGAAACAGCAGTGGCACCGTGCCGTGGTGCCAGGCGTAATGGGCCAGGCCGCTGAGGCATGCGATCAGGACGAGCAGCAGGCTGTGATCCAGCGGCAGGCCGAACGCCAAGACACTGATCGCGAAGACGTCGGCGCTGCCCATGCCGCCGGAGAGCTTGGCCAGCGCCCCCAGGGTGATCAGCCACGCGGCGGCCACCGCCCAGTGCGGATGGGGCGTCCCAATCGCGACGACCAGACACCAGGCGTCGAAAAGGCGCGCCGGAACTGCCCGCTCTGCCAAGTCCCACTGGCCAAAGTAGGCTAACCCGAGTAAAATGAACACCTTGTGCCAGTTCGCTGGGACGAAAGCACCCAGGCCAAGCAGAAAAATTTGCAGAAACCACCCGCCGCGCGAGGCGCGGGATAGCGCTAGGCAGATCCCGGCAGCGGTCAGGTAAACAAGCGACAGCATGTCTTCACCCCCCTAAGAAAACATTTCGCAAGCGGTCCGAGTAATCCTTGACACGCTCCGGGGGGAGATAGTACACTATCAAAGGTGCTTTTTTTCCAGTCAATTCGGGGTTGCCCGGACGTCGAGCTGGTGAAATGCCACTTCGCCGCTGGGCCGGCCATTTTTTATTTTAAAAAAAGAACCGCCTGGATGTGTGGACTTGAAACGTATATTTGTCAGAATCAGGAAGGAGGAACCTTAGAATGCCAACAATTAACCAATTGGTACGCCAAGGTCGTAAAAGTAAGGTAACGAAGTCGGACTCACCAGCCCTGAACTTCGGTTACAACAGCAAGAAGAAGTCATTGACCAACAATCCAGCTCCGCAAAAGCGTGGGGTCGCGACTCGTGTCGGCACCATGACACCGAAGAAGCCAAACTCTGCTTTGCGTAAGTACGCACGTGTTCGTCTGTCAAACCTCATTGAGGTCACAGCCTACATCCCAGGGATTGGTCACAACTTGCAGGAACACTCGGTTGTCTTGATCCGTGGCGGCCGTGTTAAGGATTTGCCTGGTGTCCGTTACCACATCATCCGTGGGACTCTCGATACCGCCGGCGTTGACGGCCGTATGCAGGGCCGTTCCAAGTACGGTACAAAGCGTCCGAAGAAGTAGTCACTATCCGCTTTGTGCGGTATTTAGGAAGAGGAGGCAATCAGCATGCCACGTAAAGGCAATGTTACAAAACGCGATGTTTTACCTGATCCAGTTTACAATTCTAAGCTGGTCACTCGCTTGATCAATCACTTGATGGTCGATGGGAAGCGCGGTAAGGCGCAGACAATCCTGTACGACGCCTTCGACATCATCAAGAAGGAGACTGGCAACGAGCCAGTTGACGTCTTCGAAGAAGCGATGAAGAATGTTATGCCGGTGCTTGAAGTCAAGGCTCGCCGTATCGGTGGGTCTAACTACCAAGTCCCGATCGAAGTTCGTCCGGACCGGCGCACGACCTTGGGCCTGCGCTGGATCGTTCAGTACTCCCGCGCCCGCGGTGAGCACACCATGGACGAGCGCTTGGCACGTGAAATCATGGACGCCGCGAACAACACCGGTGCTGCTGTGAAGAAGCGTGAAGATACGCATAAAATGGCTGACGCCAACCGTGCGTTTGCTCACTATCGTTGGTAAGAAGGTCGGCTATTATATCCGTTGGGCTATAGTAGCCACTTCTTTTATCCAGCATTATTTTGAAATTAGACAGTTACCATTATTGAGAGGAGTTAACTATTCACATGGCCAACAAGCGTGAATTTCCGCTGGACCGGACCCGCAACATCGGGATCATGGCCCACATCGACGCCGGTAAGACGACCACGACCGAACGTATTCTGTATTACACCGGTAAGATCCATAAGATTGGTGAAACCCATGATGGGGCTTCGCAAATGGACTGGATGCCGCAGGAACAGGAACGTGGGATCACGATCACTTCTGCTGCGACGACCGCCTTTTGGAAGGACAACCGGATCAACATCATCGATACCCCAGGGCACGTTGACTTCACAATGGAAGTCGAGCGTTCACTGCGTGTGCTAGATGGTGCGATCACCGTTCTTGATGGGCAGTCCGGGGTTGAGCCCCAGACCGAAAACGTTTGGCGTCAGGCGTCAACTTACAGTGTGCCGCGGATCGTTTTTGTCAACAAAATGGACAAGATCGGTGCCGACTTTAAGTACTCTGTTCAGACGCTGCACGATCGTCTGGGCGCAAATGCCCACGCGGTTCAGCTGCCAATCGGGGCTGAAGACAGCTTCAAAGGGGTTATCGATCTGATCACCATGAAGGCCGACCTTTATGATGAAGATGCCCTGGGGACTGAATGGGATGTTGTCGACATTCCTGATGACATGCTGGAGGAAGCAAAGGCTGCCCGCGCCGATTTGATCGAAGCGGTTGCCGATGTGGATGACGGCATCATGGACAAGTACCTGGAAGGCGAAGAGATCTCAAACGATGAGATCAAAGCAGCCATTCGTAAAGCCACCATCAACTTGGAATTCTTCCCAGTCCTTGCAGGTTCCGCCTTCAAGAACAAAGGGGTCCAGATGCTGCTTGACGCGGTTGTCGACTACCTGCCTTCGCCACTTGACGTTAAGCCATACAACGCCAAGGACCCAGATACTGGCGATCCGGTTGAGCTGCGCGCCGGCGACGATCAGAACTTTGCCGCTTTGGCATTCAAGATCGCGACCGACCCGTTCGTTGGTCGTTTGACCTACATCCGGGTCTACAGCGGGACCTTGGAAGCCGGTTCCTACGTGCTGAACGCGTCCAAGAACAATCGTGAGCGCGTTGGCCGTCTGCTGCAGATGCACTCGAACCACCGTGAGGAAATTCCGGAAGTCTTTTCTGGTGATATCGCGGCTGCGATTGGCCTGAAGAACACCACAACTGGTGATTCCCTGACTGATGTCGATCACCCGCTGATCCTTGAATCCCTCGAAGTGCCTGAACCAGTTATTCAGGTTTCCATCGAGCCAGATTCAAAGGAAGACCAGGATAAGCTGGACGTTGCGCTGCAAAAGCTTTCTGAAGAGGACCCGACCTTCAAGGCCGAGACCAACCCGGAAACTGGTGAAACGCTGATTGCCGGCATGGGCGAGCTTCACTTGGATATCATGGTTGACCGGATGAAGCGCGAATTCAAGGTCGCTGCTAAGATCGGTGAGCCGCAAGTTGCCTATCGTGAAACCTTCACGAAGACGGCGCAGGCCGAGGGCCGGTTCGTTCGCCAGTCTGGTGGTAAAGGCCAGTACGGTGATGTTTGGATCGAGTTCACCCCGAACGAAGAAGGCAAGGGCTTCGAGTTTGAAGACGCCATCGTCGGTGGGGTCGTGCCTCGTGAATACATCCCGGCCGTTGAAGCTGGCCTGAAAGATGCCATGAAGAACGGTGTCCTGGCTGGTTACCCGCTGATCGACGTCAAGGCCAAGCTTTATGACGGGTCTTACCATGAAGTCGATTCCTCTGAAGCTGCATTTAAGGTTGCCGCAAGCCTGGCTTTGCGCAACGCGGTCAAGGATGCCGGTGCGGTCATTCTGGAACCGATCATGCACGTTGAAGTCGTTGCCCCTGAAGAATATCTTGGGGACATCATGGGTCAGATCAACGCTCGCCGCGGCAGCGTTGAAGGTATGGAGCAGCGCGGCAATGCGCAGCTGGTCAATGCCATGGTGCCGCTGGCCGAGATGTTCGGTTACGCGACGACCCTGCGTTCTGCGACCCAAGGCCGTGGGACCTTCACAATGACCTTCGATCACTACACGGCTGTGCCGAAGTCGATCCAGGCCGAAATCATCAAGAAAAACGGTGGCGAGGCTTAATTGCCTCACTGCCAGAAGAGCTGCCAGCAGATGGCGGCTCTTTTTTTTGCAAAAAAAGAAGCCGACCAAGTGGCCAGCTTCTCAGTGGAACAGTTGGTGATTATTATGCAATCGTTGCGTTAAGCGCGGTTTTGAAGTGATTCAGCGCCCATTCCTGACCACCTGGGGTGAAGGTAGCCACTGCGTCCTGGTGGATCACCAGTGGGTAATTCAGGTTGTAGGCATCCACCGCCGTGTGCAGAACGCAGATATCGGTGCAGACGCCCACCAGGTGGACCTCGTCGACTTTGCGTTCCCGCAGCCACAGGTCAAGTGGGGTGCCGGCGAAGCTGGAGTAACGCGTCTTATCGAATAGGGTCACGTTCTGCTCGGCTTGGTGTTGCTCGTACCAGGGCGCAAGGCTGCCATACAGCTGCCGGCCCCAGCTTCCGCGGATGTTATGCGGCGGGAACAGCTTGGTTTCCGGGTGGTACGGATCGCCGGCAACGTGCACGTCGGTGGGCAGGTAAACAAAGTCTTGGGCCCTGCGGAACTGCTCGCCCAGCGCAACGATCCGGTCGGCGATGGCCTGCGCCGGTGCTCCTGCAGTCAGGGCCCCGGTCTCGGCAACGAAGTCATTTGTGTAATCAATGATCAGTAACGCTTTTGGCATATTTTTCCTCCTGTGAATGTTTAGCTTCACTGTACGGGGTTGAGTAGGCTGTGTCAAGACAGGGAGATCCGATTGAAAAGCCTCGCGCCTGAGCGGTCGAGGAAGTGAATAAAGGCCGGTGTAATCAGTTTTGTTCGTTGAAAAAGTTTCGCAAAAGCCAAGAAAGGCCTTGCTATCAGCGGGGCTTTTTTGTATACTATCAAGAGTGCTGTTTGCTTAAGGGCAGACTGTGCACTTTTGGCCCATGGTTGGGTCAGGATAGCGTGGATGTGAGAGGTTGCGACACGCCCGGCCGCTTTGCCACGGCAGCGTGACGGAAATTTTCACGGAGCTAGTCTACTAATGATAATAGACGAAGGAGGTTACACAATGGCAAAACAGAAGATTCGGATCCGGCTCAAGGCTTACGAACACCGGATTCTTGATCAATCAGCAGATAAGATCGTTGAGACCGCAAAGCGCACTGGTGCTTCGATCTCAGGCCCGATCCCTCTGCCAACAGAACGTACCATCTACACGGTGCTGCGTTCTCCCCACAAGTACAAGGATTCTCGGGAACAGTTCGAAATGCGCACACACAAGCGCCTGATCGATATCGTTAACCCGACGCCCAAGACTGTGGACGCGCTGATGAAGCTCGATTTGCCGAGCGGCGTTGATATTGAAATCAAACTATAATCTATAAGAACTAGGAGGTGTACCCATGGCACGTAAAGGAATCTTAGGTAAGAAAATTGGCATGACGCAAGTGTTCACGGAGAACGGCGAGCTCGTTCCCGTTACCGTCATCGATGTAACGCCTAACGTTGTCCTGCAAGTCAAGACCGTTGAATCAGACGGTTACGAAGCAGTTCAGCTGGGCTACGGTGACAAGCGTGAAGTACTTAGCAACAAGCCAAGCGTCGGTCACGCCAAGAAGGCGGACACGACCCCTAAGCGCTTCATTAAGGAAATCCGTGATGTAGCGCTTAGCGATTATAAAGTCGGTGGCGAAGTTAAAGCCGACGAATTTGCAGCTGGCGACATCGTGGATGTCACCGGCATCTCCAAAGGACATGGTTTCCAGGGGAACATTAAGAAGGACGGCCAAAGCCGCGGCCCAATGGCCCATGGCTCTCGTTACCACCGTCGTCCAGGTTCTCTGGGCGCCATCATCAACAAGGTGTTCAAGGGCAAGAAGCTGCCTGGCCGGATGGGCAATCACACCCGGACCATGCAGAACCTGACCGTTGTTTCAACCGACCTGGACCACAACGTTATCCTGATCAAGGGCAACGTTCCAGGTGCTAACAAATCGTTCGTGACTATCCGTTCCGCTGTTAAAGCAGCGGCTAAATAAACCGAAGGGAGGACATAACTAATGGCAAACGTTACTTTATTCAAGCAAGACGGCACAGAGAACGGCACCGTTGATCTCAACGATACGATCTGGGCTATCGAACCGAACGAAAACGCCGTGTTTGACGCAGTGCTGATGCAACGCGCTTCCCTTCGTCAAGGTACTCACGCCGTTAAGAACCGGTCCGCTGTTTCTGGCGGCGGCAAGAAGCCGTGGCGCCAAAAAGGGACTGGCCGTGCACGTCAGGGCTCAATCCGCAGCCCACAGTGGCGTGGCGGTGGGATCGTCTTCGGACCGACCCCGCGGTCATACAGCTACCGCATCAACAAGAAGGTTTCTCGTTTGGCAATCAAGTCTGTGCTTGCACAGAAGCTCGCCGACAAGGACCTGATCGTGGTTGACGGCCTGGCATTTGACCAGCCGAAGACCAAGGACTTTGCAGCTGCTTTGGCAGCTTTGAAGGTCAATGAAAAAGCCCTGGTCGTTCTTGAAGACGGCAATGACAATGCAGCACTCGCTGCACGCAACCTGCCGAACGTCAAGACGATCGCCGCAGACGGGATCAACGTATTGGATGTTGTGGATTACAACAAACTGATCCTGACCCAATCTGCGCTGCAAAAGATTGAGGAGGTGCTGGCATAATGGCTGAAGCACGCGACATCATCCTGCGCCCGATCGTGACCGAGCAGACCATGGCTGACATGGACAACAAGAAGTACACCTTCGAAGTTGCTCGTGACGCCGAGAAGACTGCTGTGCGTCGTGCCGTTGAAGAAATCTTCGACGTCCAAGTCGCAAAGGTCAACATCGCGAACGTACGCGGAAAAAAGAAGCGTCAAGGGAACTTTGTGGGCTACACCCGCAAGCGTCGGAAGGCCGTTGTGACCCTGACCGCTGATTCTAAAGACATCAAGATCTTTGAAGACTAAAAACTTTTAGATAGGAGGAAACAAGCGTGGGCATCATTAAATACAAACCAACGTCAAACGGCCGGCGAAACATGTCTGGCTCAGACTTCGCTGAGATCACCAAGACCAAGCCGGAAAAGACGCTGCTTGAAAGTCAAAGCCACACTGCCGGTCGTAACGCGCAGGGCCACATCACCGTGCGTCACCGCGGCGGCGGCCACAAGCAGTATTACCGCACAATCGACTTCAAGCGGAACAAGGATGGCGTAGTCGCAACCGTAAAGGCGATCGAATACGACCCGAACCGTACCGCAAACATTGCACTGCTTCACTACGAAGATGGGGTTAAGTCCTACATCCTTGCGCCTAAGGGCCTGAAGGTCGGCGACAAGATCGTTTCCGGTGAGACAGCTGATATCAAACCAGGCAACGCGATGCCGCTGAAGAACATCCCTGATGGGACGACGATCCACAACGTTGAACTGAAGCCCGGCAAGGGCGGCCAACTGGCCCGTTCCGCTGGGGCTTCTGCTCAGCTGCTTGGTAAGAACGATGACGGCAAGTACGTCACGGTTCGCCTGGCTTCCGGTGAAGTTCGCATGATCCTCGCGGTCAACCGGGCCACAATCGGCGCTGTCGGCAACGAGCAACACGAACTGATCACTATTGGTAAGGCTGGCCGCAAGCGCTGGTTGGGCTTCCGTTCAACCGTCCGTGGGTCAGTTATGAACCCGAACGATCACCCTCATGGTGGTGGTGAAGGTAAGGCACCTATCGGCCGCCCATCACCTCTTTCCCCATGGGGCAAGAAGACCTTGGGTAAGAAGACGCGTGATCACAAGGCTAAGTCCGAGAAGTTCATCGTGCGTCACCGCAAGAACAAGTAATTTTAACTTTGAATTACACCGAATAAAGGAGGTCACACAATGGGTCGCAGTCTTAAAAAAGGACCGTTCGCCGATGCACATCTACTGAAAAAGATCGATGCGCAAAAGGATAACGATAAGAAGACGGTCATCAAGACCTGGTCTCGTCGTTCCACCATTTACCCGAGTTTCATCGGGTTCACCATCGCTGTTTACGATGGTCGCAAGCACGTCCCAGTTTACATTTCTGAAGATATGGTCGGTCACAAGCTGGGTGAGTTCGTTCCGACACGGACCTTCCATGGTCACGCCAAGGACGACAAGAAAACAGTAGCACGCTAAGAAAGGAGCACATGATTCATGGCTGAAGAAATCACGTCTGCTACGGCGACGGCTAATACAGTTCGAATCGCGGCTCGCAAGGCGCGCCTAGTGATCGATCTGATCCGCGGCCGCGACGTTGCGGAAGCTATTGCCATTTTGGACTTCACGCCGCGCGCGGGCTCTCCAATCATTTCCAAAGTTCTGAAGTCCGCCATCGCGAACGCAGAACACAACTTTGACCTTGATGCCCAGAACCTTTACGTCAAGGAAGCCTTCGTTAATGAAGGCCCGACCCTGAAGCGGTTCCGTCCTCGGGCCAAGGGTTCTGCATCACCTATCAACAAGCGTACGAGTCACATTACCGTGACCGTCGCTGAGAAAGCCACAAAGGAGGGTTAAGCGTGGGTCAGAAAATTAATCCAATCGGTTTCCGTGTTGGCGTCATTCGTGACTGGGAATCCAAGTGGTACGCTGAAAAAGACTTTGCCACTTACCTGCACGAAGACATCAAGATCCGGAACTACATTAACAAAAAGCTTGCGGACGCTTCCGTTTCGACTATCGAAATCGAACGGGCCGCAAACCGTGTGAACATTTCGATTCACACCGCCAAGCCGGGCATGGTAATCGGCAAGGGCGGCGCTCAGGTCGAAAGCCTGCGCAAGCAGCTGAACGATCTTACTGGTCGCAAGGTTCACATTAACATCGTCGAGATCAAGAAGCCTGACCTGGATGCCAAGCTGGTAGGCGAAAGCATCGCCGCTCAGCTTGAGCAGCGGGTTGCCTTCCGTCGCGCGATGAAGCAAGCGATGCAGCGGACAATGCGTGCGGGTGCCAAAGGCATCAAGACGCAGGCTGCTGGTCGTTTGAACGGTGGCGATATGGCTCGTCGTGAGCACTACGCCGAAGGCACTGTGCCGCTGCACACCCTGCGCGCTGATATTGACTACGCCTGGGAAGAAGCACGCACCACTTACGGTCAGATCGGGATCAAGACCTGGATCTACCGCGGTGAAATTTTGCCGGATAAGCCAAACCGGCCAACCGCGAAGGGAGGAAAGTAACCCATGTTAGTACCTAAGCGTGTAAAGCACCGTCGCGAATTCCGCGGCAAGATGCGTGGCGCAGCTAAAGGCGGCAAGAACGTCGACTTCGGCGATTACGGCCTGCAGGCTTTGGAATCCCACTGGATTTCTAACCGTCAGATCGAAGCTGCCCGTGTTGCTATGACCCGTTACATGAAGCGTGGCGGGAAAGTTTGGATCAAGATCTTCCCTCAGAAGTCCTACACTTCTAAAGGTGTTGGGGTTCGTATGGGTAACGGGAAAGGCGCGCCATCCGGCTGGGTCGCAGTCGTTAAGCGCGAAAAAGTGATGTTTGAAGTCGGCGGCGTGCCTGAAGCCGTTGCTAAAGAAGCACTGCGCCTCGCTTCCAACAAGCTTCCAATCCGCACCAAGATCATTTCTCGTTCGGAAGGAGCTGAGCAATCTAATGAAGGCTAAAGAGATCGCTGCATTAACCACAGAGGAAATGCTCGACAAAGAAAAGCAGTATAAAGAAGAGCTATTCAACCTGCGTTTTCAGCAGGCGACTGGCCAAATGGAGAACACTGCTCGGCTGAAGCAAGTGCGCAAGAACATTGCGCGGATCAAAACGGTCCTGCGTCAGCAATCACTGAAGAAATAAACGGAAAGGAGACTATCACCTTGGCAGAACGTAATTCTCGTAAAGTTTATCAAGGCCGTGTTGTTTCTGACAAAATGGACAAGACGATCACCGTCCAAGTCAACACGACGAAGACGCACCCGGTATACGGCAAGCGTGTGAAGTACTCAAAGAAGTACTATGCACATGATGAAGAAAATGTCGCAAAAGTCGGCGATCTGGTTCAGATCATGGAAACTCGTCCGATGTCTCGCAACAAGCGTTTCCGTTTATTGAACGTGGTCGAAAAGGCAGTTCGTATTTAATTTAAATACGTTTGAAAGGAGGACCAACCCGTGATTCAACAAGAAAGTCGTCTTAAAGTCGCTGACAACTCTGGTGCCCGCGAGTTGCTGGTGATCAAAGTGCTTGGCGGTTCATACCGTAAGACTGGGAACATCGGCGACGTCGTTGTGGCAACTGTAAAACAGGCTACACCAGGTGGCGTTGTCAAAGCCCACGATGTGGTCAAGGCCGTCATCGTGCGCACCAAGTCGGGTGCCCGCCGTACTGATGGATCTTACATCAAGTTCGACGAAAACGCCGCGGTCATCATTAACGCGGACAAGAGCCCACGGGGGACTCGTATCTTTGGACCAGTCGCACGCGAACTGCGTGACGGCGATTTCATGAAGATCGTTTCCTTAGCGCCTGAAGTCCTTTAATCATTCTGACCAAATAGGAGGTGCGACATGAAAATCAAGACTGGTGATAAAGTTCGGGTCATGCGTGGTAAAGACGCCGGCAAAGAAGGTACGGTAACCAAGGTGCTGCTTAAGGCAGACAAGGTCATCGTCGAAGGCGTCAACATGATCAAGAAACACCAAAAGCCTAACAACGCGAACCCGCAAGGCGGGATCGTGGACAAGGAAGCAGCCATTGCCGTTTCTAACGTAATGCTGCTGGATCCAGAATCTAACAAGCCAACGCGCGTTGGCTTTGAAATCAAGGACGGCAAGAAGTCACGTATTGCCAAGAAATCTGGCAAGGAACTGACAACCGCTGCTGCTCCTGCAAAAACTGACGGGAAGGAGGACTAATCCCAGATGGCAAATCGTTTACAAGAACGTTTTAACAAAGAGATCGCACCGGCGCTGATTGAAAAGTTCAATTACAAGAGCCCGATGCAGACCCCGCACGTTGAGAAGATCGTTTTAAACATGGGGGTTGGCGATGCGACTCAGAACGCCAAGCTCATGGATGAAGCCGTTGCCGAAATGGCTCAGATCTCTGGCCAACAACCGCTGATCACTAAGGCGAAGAAGAGCATTGCGAACTTCCGCCTGCGTGAAGGCATGTCGATTGGCGCGAAGGTCACCCTGCGCGGCGAACGCATGTATGACTTCCTCGACAAGCTGATCAATGTCTCCCTGCCACGTGTTCGTGACTTTCATGGGATCTCTCCTAAGTCCTTCGACGGCCGGGGCAATTACACCCTGGGCTTGAAGGAACAACTGATCTTCCCTGAAATTGATTACGATCAGGTCAACCGTGTTCGTGGCCTGGACGTCGTTATTGTCACTACTGCAAATACTGACGAGGAAGGCCTCGAACTGCTGAAGCAGCTCGGCATGCCTTTCGCTAAATAAAGGAGGGTCACACTTGGCTAAGAAGTCGATGATCGTGAAAAACAACCGGCCTGCAAAGTTCGCAGTGCAAGAATACACACGCTGCCAACGTTGTGGTCGTCCGCACTCTGTTTACCGTAAGTTCAAACTCTGCCGGATTTGCCTTCGTGAATTAGCTCATGCCGGTCAAATTCCTGGTATGCGCAAAGCTAGCTGGTAAACCGAAACCCAGTCAAAGGAGGTTAAATCAATGGTCTTGACCGATCCAATCGCAGATTACTTGACCCGCATTCGCAACGCCAACATGGTGCGTCACGAATCTCTGGTCGTACCTGCATCTAAGATGAAAATCAACATTTCCGAGATCCTCAAGCAAGAAGGCTTCATCCGTGATTACGAAGTGATCGAGGATGACAAGCAGGGCGTTATTCGTTTGTTCCTGAAGTACGGGAAGAACAACGAACGCGTCATTTCTGGCTTGAAGCGCATCTCTAAGCCTGGCCTGCGCTCCTACGTGAAGGCTGACGCTGTCCCGAAGGTCCTGAACGGCCTGGGCATCGCCATTCTCTCCACTCCTGAAGGTGTTATCACCGACAAGGAAGCGCGCGCGAAGAACGTTGGCGGCGAAGTACTCGCCTACGTTTGGTAAGATAAAACTTTAAAAAGGAGGTGCCTCCAAGTGAGTCGTATTGGTTATAAAGCAATCACCGTGCCGGCTGGCGTCACAGTCACCGTTGACGGCGAAAACATCACCGTGAAGGGCCCGAAGGGTGAGATGACTCGCCACTTCGCCCCAGAAATTTCCATGACGCAAGACGGCAACGAAATCAAGTTCGACCGTCCTGATGATTCGTTCAAGGCGCTGCACGGCACGACCCGTGCTAACCTGAACAACATGATCGTCGGTGTTACCGAGGGCTTCAAGAAGAACATGAAGTTGGTCGGTGTCGGCTACCGTGCTCAGAAGCAAGGCAACAAGCTGGTTCTGAACGTCGGTTACTCTCACCCAGTTGAGATGACCCCACCAGCAGGAATCGACTTCGATGTGCCTAGCAACACCGAGATTACGGTTTCCGGGATCTCTAAGCAGGTCGTGGGTCAGTGGGCTGCCGAAATTCGTGCGGTCCGTTCCCCAGAGCCATACAAAGGCAAAGGGATCCGTTACGTCGATGAGTATGTTCGGCGTAAGGAAGGTAAGACTGGTAAGTAGTCTTACGCTGAATTTAGGGGCGATTATCGCCCGTGTCTATGCGCCTGGGGCCGCGTCACTGCGCCTGCCACTGATTGCGGCAGCGTTGTCCATCACCGCCTCAAGCAGCTAATCAAAGGAGTGAACATTGTGATTTCCAAGCCAGATAAAAACAAGACCCGGCAACGGCGTCACGCACGCGTCCGGGGTAAGATTTCTGGTACGAGCGAGCGCCCACGCTTGAACATTTTCCGTTCAAATAAAAACATCTACGCGCAATTAATTGATGACGTAGCGGGTGTGACGCTAGCAAGTGCCTCCACTCTCGATAAAGAAGTATCTGATGACGCAAACAAGACCGAGCAGGCAAAGCAGGTTGGCGAATTGGTTGCCAAGCGCGCCGTTGCTGCTGGTCACAAAGTAGTGGTCTTTGACCGTGGTGGTTACCTCTATCATGGTCGCGTGCAGGCGCTCGCTGAAGCGGCTCGCGAAAACGGCCTTGAATTCTAACAAAGAAGGAGGAAAACCAATCCATGGCATCATACATTGATCCAAACCAACTCGACTTGGAAGATCGCGTCGTATCGATCAACCGTGTCACCAAAGTTGTCAAAGGTGGTCGCCGCCTGCGTTTTGCAAGTATCGCGATTGTCGGTGACAAGCACGGTCACGTCGGCTTCGGGACCGGTAAGGCCCAAGAAGTGCCAGAAGCGATCCGCAAAGCGGTCGAAGACGCCAAGAAGAACCTGATTGAAGTGCCGATTGTTGGCACCACGATTCCTCACGAAGCGATCGGTCACTTCGGCGCCGGCGAAGTTCTGCTTAAGCCAGCCGTTGAAGGGTCCGGGGTTGCTGCCGGCGGCGCCGTTCGTGCCGTCATGGAACTCGCTGGGATCTCAGACGTGACCAGCAAGTCCCTTGGCCGTAACACGCCAATCAACATGATCCGCGCGACAATGGACGCCCTGACTCAGCTTAAAACCGTTCAGGAAGTGGCTGAACTCCGCGGCGTCTCTGTATCGCACTTGCAAGAACAAAACTAGGAGGGCACATCATGGCGCAATTAAAAATTACATTGACCCGCAGTGCTGCTCACCGGTTGCCAAAGCAACGCAAGATTGTCAAGGAATTGGGTCTGGGCCGTGTCAACAGCTCAGTCGTCAAGCCTGACAACGATGCAACACGCGGTGCGATCTTCCAGATCTCCCACTTGGTTTCCGTTGAAGAAGTCAAGGATTAAACCATTACGCAAAAAGGAGGTGCCACACGAATGAAGTTACACGAATTAAAGCCAAATGACGGTGCGCGTCAAGCACGGAAGCGTGTTGGCCGCGGAACTTCCAGCGGCTATGGTAAAACTGCCGGCAAAGGGACTAAGGGCCAATTGGCTCGTCAGGGCGGCAAGACTCGTCTAGGGTTCGAAGGTGGCCAGATGCCACTGTTCCGGCGGATGCCAAAACGCGGTTTCAAGAACATCAACCGCAAAGTCTTTGCCATCGTGAACGTTGAAGACCTTAACCGGTTTGACGAAGGCACGGAAGTCACACCAACGCTGTTGGTTGAAACCGGCCTGGTCAAGAATGAAAAAGACGGCATTAAGCTGTTGGGTAACGGTAAGCTTGACAAGAAGCTGACCGTTAAAGTTAACAAGGCTTCCGAAACTGCCAAGAGCGCAGTTGAAGCAGCAGGCGGTTCGCTTGAGGTGATCTAATGCTGAAAACCCTCGTTAACGCATTTAAGGTTAAGGATATCCGCAACAAGATTCTCTTCACCTTGGGCGTTTTGCTGGTTTATCGACTAGGGGCGCAGATCACAGTGCCTGGCGTTAATGCTAAGGCCTTGACGCAGGTCGGATCGACCGGCTTGATCTCTCTGCTCGACACCGTTTCCGGTGGCGGGCTGGCCAACTATTCGATCTTCTCAATGGGGGTCTCTCCGTACATCACGGCGCAAATTGTCGTTCAGCTCTTGCAGACGGACATTGTCCCGAAGTTCGTGGAGTGGGGTAAGCAAGGTGAAGTGGGGCGGCGTAAGCTGAACCAAGTCACCCGGTACTTAACCATTTTCCTCGGCTTCTTCCAGGCTGTCGGCATTACTGCTGGGTTCCAGCAGCTTTCCGCGCTTGGCTTGGTCGCTAACCCGACCATTCAAACCTACATCGTGATTGGCATCATCCTGACCGGGGGCACCATGCTCCTGACCTGGATGGGGGAACAGATCACGGACAAAGGGATCGGCAACGGGGTTTCAATGATCATCTTTGCGGGGATCATTGCCCGCCTGCCTAGTGGGCTGGCGTCCTTGTGGAAGGACAACATCACGAACAACTCGGCTGCTGACCGGTGGCAGGGGATCTTGTTCCTCGTCGCCCTCGCCATTGTCGTTCTGCTTGTGGTCACCTTTGTCACTTGGGTGCAGCAAGCCAACCGTAAAATTCCGATTCAATACACTCGGCGCGTGGCCGCGTCAGGTAGTGAAAGCTACCTGCCGCTGAAGGTCAACGTCGCCGGCGTGATTCCTGTCATTTTTGCCAGCTCGTTCATCATTACGCCGCAAACGATCCTGATGGCATTTGCCAAAAGGTTCCAAGGCCAAGGCTGGTACACGACAATGACTAACATCTTCAACATGCAAAGTACACCAGGCGTCATCATCTATACGATCCTGATTGTGCTGTTCACGTTCTTCTATGCTTTCGTCCAGGTTAACCCGGAAAAAGTGCAGGAGAATCTGACCAAGCAAGGGTCCTATATTCCAGGAGTCTGGCCGGGGAAGGAAACTGAAAAGTACCTTTCTCGCGTGCTGATGCGGCTGTCGACGGTCGGGGCGTTGTTCCTCGGCTTTGTCGCACTGCTGCCGCAACTGGCCGCTAATCTTTGGGGCTTGCCTCAAAGTATCGGCCTCGGCGGCACTAGCCTGCTGATCGTGGTCATGACGGCGATCGAACTGGTTCGCCAGCTCGATGGATTACTGATGAAGCGCGAGTACGTCGGGTTTATCCGCGACGACCTCGTGAAGAATTAGGAGGATACGATGAATCTCATTTTAATGGGACTGCCAGGCGCTGGTAAGGGGACTCAGGCGGAGCGGATCGAAGATGCGTATCCCATTGCCCACATCAGCACTGGGGACATGTTTCGCGAAGCGATGGCCAACGGTACCGAGATGGGCAAGCAGGCCAAAGGGTTTATCGACCAAGGCCAGCTGGTTCCAGACACGGTCGTTGAAGGCATGGTGAAAGAGCGGCTCGCGCAAAAGGATACTGATCAGGGCTTCATGCTCGATGGGTTCCCGCGCACACTGGCTCAGGCCGAAGCGCTTGAAACAATCACCAAGGACTTGAACAAGCCGCTTAACGCGGTCATCAACATCGACGTTAAACCGGCAGTGCTGGTAGAGCGGCTGTCAGGCCGTTACATCTGCAAGAACTGCGGGGCGACTTACCACAAGCTGTACAATCCGACCAAAGTGCCGGGCACTTGCGACCGCTGTGGCGGCCACGAGTTCTTCCAGCGCGATGACGACAAGCCGGCAACGGTGAAAAATCGCCTGAAGGTCAACATTGAGGAGAACACGCCTCTGATCGACTTTTATCAAAAGCGTGGCCTGCTCTTTACCGTTAACGGGGATCAGGACATTGACCTGGTTTTCGCTGACGTCCAAGCGGTCTTGAAAAAACTCAACTAGCCTGTCGCCACGGCCTGACTGTTTTCAAACGGGTCGATTTATGTTACAATGTCGCGGTATGCGCTGAGGGCCTGCCCTCACCGCATTTTCGCGTGTGATCCAGACAATTAGGAGGAATTTATTTCGTGGCAAAAGACGATGTGATCGAGATCCAGGGCACCGTGGTCGATACGTTACCGAACGCGATGTTCAAAGTCGAACTTGAAAACGGGGCAACGATCCTGGCCCATGTCTCTGGCAAGATCCGGATGCACTACATCCGCATCCTGCCTGGGGACAAGGTCACCGTTGAATTGTCTCCATACGATCTGACCAAGGGCCGGATCACGTACCGTTTCAAGTAAAACGTTCAGCCGGTTTATTCGGCTGCAGCGAATTGCCAGACCAGAGCGCAGTTTTCTGCGTTTTCCAAGAGGAGGCTAATCAATCATGAAAGTACGTCCATCTGTTAAAAAGATGTGCGAGCACTGCAAGGTCGTACGCCGGCATGGCCGCGTCATGATCATCTGCTCTGCAAACCCAAAGCATAAGCAACGCCAAGGTTCATAATTCACTAAATTAGGAGGTGTCATCATATGGCTCGTATCGCAGGTGTTGACTTGCCCCGCGGCAAGCAAATCGTCATCGCGCTGACCTACATTTTTGGGATCGGCAACACGACCGCCAAGAAGATCCTGAAAGAAGCTGGCGTTCCAGAGAACGTCCGCGAAGAAGACCTGACCCCTGACCAGGAGGACAAGATCCGTGCAGCCGTCGACAACGTAAAAGTTGAAGGCGATCTGCGCCGTGAAGTCAGCCTGAACATCAAGCGGCTTCAGGAAATCGGTTCATACCGTGGCATGCGTCACCGTCGTGGTCTGCCTGTTCGCGGTCAGAACACGAAGAACAACGCACGTACTCGCAAGGGGAAGAGAGTTTCCATTGCCGGTAAGAAGAAATAAATAAAGGAGGTTAAATTCGATGGCAGTTAGAAAAACCACTCGCAAGCGCCGTGTTCGTAAGAACGTTGAAGCCGGCGTTGCGCACATTCACTCCACGTTCAACAACACGTTGGTCATGATCACCGACCCGCGCGGTAACGCGATCGCTTGGTCTTCCGCCGGTGTCCTTGGGTTCAAGGGTTCCCGTAAGTCCACGCCTTACGCTGCGCAGATGGCCGCTGAAGCCGCTGCAAAGGAATCGATGGAGCACGGCATGAAGTCTGTTGAAGTTGCCGTTAAGGGCCCAGGTTCCGGCCGTGAAGCTGCGATCCGTTCCCTTCAAGCAACAGGTCTTGAAGTGACCGCGATTCGCGACGTGACCCCAGTGCCGCATAACGGTTCTCGTCCTCCAAAGCGTCGTCGTGTATAATTGTTACCCCACCATTTCAAGTTTGGGCAACGTTCACTTCTCGTTTTGAAAGGGGTACAGACTAGATGATCGAATTTGAAAAGCCGAACATCACCAAGGTTGACGAAAGCACCAACTACGGCAAGTTTGTGGTTGAGCCACTTGAACGCGGCTACGGGACTACGCTGGGCAATTCGCTCCGCCGGATCTTGTTGTCGTCCTTGCCTGGTGCTGCGGTTTCTAACATCCAGATCGATGGTGTGCTGCATGAGTTCAGCACAATCGACGGGGTGTTGGAAGACGTGACCCAAATCATCCTGAACATCAAGAAGCTCGCTTTGAAGATGCATTCGGATGAAGATAAGACCGTCGAGATCGACGTCGACGGGCCGGCCACTGTGACCGCCGCCGACATCGTCACTGATGCTGATGTTGAGGTATTGAACCCCGAACAGTACATTTGCACTGTTGCTGAGGGGGGTCACTTCCATGTCCGCATGACCGTTCGCACCGGTCGCGGCTACGTGGCTGCGGATCAGAACAAGACCGAAAACATGCCAATCGGCGTGCTGCCGATCGACTCGATTTTTACCCCGATCAGTCGGGTCAATTATCAGGTTGAAAGCACCCGTGTCGGCCGGCGTAATGACTTCGACAAGTTGACGCTGGACGTTTGGACCAACGGCTCGATCTCACCGCGCGAAGCCATCAGCTTGGCCGCTAAGATCCTGACGGAACACCTCGACATTTTTGTCAATCTCACTGATTCGGCAAAGAATGCAGAGATCATGGTCGAAAAGGAAGAAACTCACAAGGAAAAGATGCTCGAGATGACCATCGAAGAGCTCGACTTGTCCGTTCGTTCCTACAACTGCTTGAAGCGTGCTGGCATCAACACGGTTCAAGAGCTGACCAACAAGACCGAAGCCGATATGATGAAGGTCCGCAACCTGGGCCGCAAGTCGCTTGAAGAAGTTAAAAACAAGCTGTCTGATCTCGGCTTAAGCCTACGTAAGGAAGATTAATACTTAAAAGGAGGCCAATCCATGAGCTACCGGAAATTAGGGCGCACCAGTTCTCAGCGTAAAGCGCTGCTGCGCGACTTGACCACCGACTTGATTGTCAAGGAACGAATCACGACGACCGAAGCCCGTGCCAAGGAAATTCGTTCTACCGTTGACAAGATGATCACGCTCGGTAAGCGCGGCGACCTGCACGCGCGTCGTCAGGCTGCAGCATACCTGCGGAACACGATTGCTGACGTTAAGGAGGATGGCGACACCGTTGTCGTTCAGTCCGCTTTGCAGAAGTTGTTCGCTGATGTAGCCCCACGCTACGCAGAACGCAACGGCGGTTACACCCGCACCTTGAAGACCAACCAGCGCCGCGGTGACGCAGCACAAATGGTTATCATCGAACTGGTCTAAGCTTAGGCTTTACCAATTCAAAAAATCTAAAACCGAAGCGACCCCTGTGGCCGTTTCACTTTGATCATTTGATCGATGGAGCGTTACGATGTTGGCTGCCATCTTGGTAGGGGCTTTGGCCCTGAGGCCGTCAGGCTTTGCCGAGTCTAGCTTGAGAGCATCGGGCAACCGGTGTCTCCATCTCAAATGATTTTTTTGTGTTTTCATTGCTAGGAAAACCCCTGACCACAGTGGCCAGGGGTTTTGTGGTACGCAGGTAAGGCGTTTGAAATTTGCCGTGAAGAACGGCAAAATAAAGGGCATCGAAGGAGGCGGTGATATGATTCGACCAGGGAAATGGCAGTACGGGGCAGCCGCTTATCTGTTCAGTGCGAACTTGTTTGTGTTTGGCTCCTCAACGGTCGTCTTTGCCGTCCTGTGGCACATTGCGCTGGTCACGTCCTCTGGGGCCTGGATGACGTATGCGTCCCTTGCAGGGGCTCTGCCAGCCTTATTGGTGGCGCCGTTTGCCGGGGTGTGGGCGGACCGGTGCCGTCGCAACTGGCTGATTATGGGCTCGGCCAGTGGGGTATCGGCGGCCACGTTTGCGCTGGCCCTGGTTTATCTCTCGCACAGCCACGAGCTGTGGCTGCTGCTCGCCATCTCGGCAATCCGCTCTGTCGGCAATGGCCTACAAACACCTGCGGCCAACGCACTGCTTCCGCAACTGGTGCCAAAGGACCAGGTGACGCGGATGAACGGCCTTAACCAGATCGTTCAGTCTGCCATGCTGCTGGTCTCGCCGCTGCTGGCCGGCTATATTCTCAGCGATCTGGGCATGATCTGGATCTTCATTGTCGATGCCGGTACTGCACTGCTCGCAGTGCTGTCGCTGGCGACAATTCGAGTCGCAAAGGTGAGCACTGCTGCCCCTGAGCGGCATGCCATCGTCGGGGGCTTGCGGTACGTCGGGCGGGTGCCGGCGCTGACGGCGTTTCTGCTTTTCACAGTGGTGGCGTTTATTCTGATTGCGCCCTCCTCACAGTTGTCCACTTTGTACGTCAATCGCACGTTTGGCCATGGGGTCTGGAACCTGACCTTCAACGAGTTGGCTTGGACGGCGGGTGCCAGTCTCGGCGGATTTTACATTGCTCTCCACCAACACCTGCCCGATAAAATTCGCGTGATCGCGGTGGGCATGGCTGGCTCCGGTCTGGCGTTTGCGGCCATGGGGCTGCACGACCCATTTTGGCTTTACCTGTTTTTCATGTTTGTGTCTGGTATCTTTTACCCGATCCTGACCGCGGCGCAGACCATTTACATTCAGGAAACTGTAGCACCAGCCATGATGGGGCGTGTGTTTTCCCTGTGGCAGATTCTCTCAACGGGCATTTATCCCATCGCGATGCTGGGTTACGGACCGCTGGCGGACCAAATTCCAATCAGCGAGGTCTTTATTGTGACAGGCCTGCTACTGGTGGCAACCGCCTGGGGCTTTGATGTGCGTCTGCACCGCCTTGGGTGACCCAAGGCGACGTACACGGGCTTTGCCACGGCGGTCAATGAGAAAATATGTTATCATATCATAGTTATGCAGGCTGGTGTGACGCCTTTAAAACACCACATTGGCTGCCGTGATTTCAAACGTGTGGCGTCAATCAAAGGGGGACGAATCGTGACGGTTGCAATCGACATTCAAAACTTGAACTACCGCTATCCAGATGCGGCGCAGCCGGCGCTGAAAGACGTCAGCCTGACGATTCAGCAGGGTGAGTGGGTCGCCATTATTGGCCACAACGGGTCGGGTAAAAGTACACTGGCCAAGAACATTAATGGCCTGCTTGCCCCAGGGTCCGGTCAGGTGACCGTGGCAGGGATGCCGCTTACGGAGGAAAACGTCTGGAAGATCCGCGAAAAGGTTGGCATTGTGTTCCAGAACCCCGACAATCAGTTTGTCGGTGCCACGGTTCAAGATGACGTCGCCTTTGGGTTGGAGAATCGCGCCGTGCCGCGGCCGGAAATGGTGACCCGGGTGCATGACGCGCTTGAACAAGTCAACATGCTGCAGTTTGCCACCCGCGAGCCCGCTCGGCTGTCCGGTGGGCAAAAGCAGCGAGTTGCCATCGCCGGGATCATTGCGCAGCGGCCAGACATCATCATTCTTGATGAAGCCACCTCGATGCTTGATCCCGCGGGCCGCGCGGAAGTGTTGGCGCTGATCCAGGAACTGCAGGCCAAATCAGCGATGACCGTGGTGTCCATCACGCACGACGTCGATGAAGCCGCCTCTGCGGACCGGGTGGTGCTGCTCAACGACGGTGAAATCGTGGAGCAGGGAACGCCCGCCGAGATTTTCACACATGGCGAGGAGCTGCTGCACCTGGGCTTGGACGTGCCGTACCCAGAGCGGCTTAAGGCGGCCTTGCGCCGCCGCGGCGTCGCGATGCCGGACCGCTATCTTGATCAGGAAGGGTTGGTGAAGCACCTGTGGACATTACATTCGACCATGTGAGCTTCACCTACCAGGCTGGGACCCCCTTTGCCGGAGATGGTCTGAAAGACGTCACGACGACAATCAAGGATGGCAGCTACACCGCCATCATCGGGCATACTGGGTCAGGTAAAAGTACGCTTTTGCAGCACTTAAACGCGCTGCTCAAGCCGACCACCGGTACGGTGACCATTGGTGACCGTGTGATCACCAACGAAACCAACAACAAGAACCTGAAACCGATCCGCCAGCAGGTGGGGATGGTGTTCCAGTTTGCCGAAAACCAGCTGTTTGAACAAACTGTTGCTAAAGACATCGCTTTTGGCCCGGAAAATTTTGGCATGGCGAGTGCTGAGGCGGAAAAGCAGGCCGCGGCGATGGTCGACCTCGTTGGGTTGCCGCAGGATGTGTTGGAGAAATCGCCGTTTGATCTTTCCGGTGGCCAGATGCGCCGTGTGGCGATCGCCGGCGTGCTGGCGATGAAGCCGACGGTGCTGGTGCTTGACGAGCCGACCGCTGGCCTTGATCCGGCTGGCCGCAATGACATGATGAAGATGTTTCAAAGGCTGCATGAAAAGCAAGGCATGACCATTGTGCTGGTTACTCACCAAATGGATGACGTGGCCGATTACGCCGACCATGTGCTCGTGATGGATGAAGGCCACTTAATCAAGGAAGGCACACCGCGCGAAATTTTTCAAAATGAGCAGTGGCTGGAAAATCATCAGCTTGGGCTCCCTAAGACGGCGGCCATGGCCCGTGATTTGACTAAACAGGGGTTTCGGTTCGACCCGCTGCCGCTGACCACTGATGAGCTGGCGGATCAGCTGGCCAAGCAGATCGGAGGCGGCGCGCATGACTAAACTCTTGCTTGGCCGCTATCTGCCTGGCGACTCCTGGGTCCACAAGCTGGACCCGCGCACCAAGCTGATGGCCAGCTTTTACTACATTGGGATCATTTTCCTGGCCAATAACTGGCAGACTTACCTGTTGATGTTTGTCGCGACGATGGTGATGGTCGCGGCGTCCAAAATTAAGCTCGGATTCTTCCTGCGGGGCGTGCGGCCAATGATCTGGCTGATCCTGTTCACCGTGATGCTGCAGGTGTTCTTCACCAAAGGCGGCACCACCTACTGGTCTTGGGGGTGGCTTGCCATCACGCAGTACGGGCTGACTAACGGGGCGTTCATTTTCATGCGCTTCGTGCTGATCATTTTCGTTTCGACGCTGTTGACCCTGACCACCCAGCCGCTTTCGCTGGCGGATGCGGTCGAATCGCTGCTCAAACCGCTGCGGGTGCTGCACGTGCCGGTCACTGAACTGGCCTTAGTGCTGCAGATTGCCTTGCGGTTTGTGCCGACGCTGATGGATCAGACCACCAAGATCATGAATGCGCAGCGCGCCCGGGGGGTCGATTTCGGCACCGGCAACTTGTTTCAGCAGATGAAGGCCGTGGTGCCACTGCTCATCCCACTGTTCGTAGACAGTTTTGGCATCGCCGAGGACCTGGCGACCGCGATGGATGCTCGCGGCTATCAAGGCGGGGATGGCCGCACTAAGTACCGGGTTCTGCAGTATCACCAAAAGGATATTTTTGCCGGGCTCGTGATGGTTGCCTTGACCGTCAGTCTGGTCTTTCTGAGAGCTTAGGATGTTGCCTCGCCGCCAAGCGAGGCTTTTTAGGAGAAAATTGTGACTCATTTCAAACTGACGTTAGCCTATGACGGCACAAACTTTGCCGGCTATCAGATTCAGCCGCACCAGCGCACGGTTCAAGGCGTGCTGCAAAAAGCCTTAGGGAAAATGGCCAAGGTGGAGTCGATCCATATTGACGGCTCGGGCCGCACCGATTCTGGGGTCCACGCTCTGGGCCAGGTGGTGTCTTTTGACTATCCCGGCGAGATTCCGGCGCGGGCGATGCGGCTGGCGATGAATTCCCTGATGCCGCTCGACATTGAGATCCTGGACGCGGAAATTGTGCCGGCTGATTTTCACGCGCGGTACTCGGCCAAGGGCAAACGTTACTTGTACCGGGTGGCGCGCGGCCGCTTTACTGATCCGTTTAAGCGATTGTACACCGGGCACTACCCGTACGGGCTCGATGTTGACCGGATTCGCACGGCGCTAAAGGACGTTGTCGGCACCCACGACTTCACCAGCTTTGCCGCTAGCGGTGGGGTGATCGAGGATAAGGTGCGCACGATTTACGAGGCAACGGTGCAAGACGACCAGGCGAATAACGAGCTGGTATTTGAGTTTTACGGCAACGGCTTTTTGTACAATATGGTGCGGATTATTGTGGCGACTTTGCTGGAGATTGGCAACGGTCGGCGCGACGTGCACGATTTTCTGCGGCTGTACGAGGTGAAAGACCGGCAGCAGGCGCGGGGCACGGCGCCTGCGTCGGGGTTATACCTCAAAGAAGTCTATTACTAAGGCAAGCCCAAAGCAGGGTTGGCGGTTCCAGACTGGTGGGCGGTTTTGATGTTACGCTTGGTGCGCTAAGCGTTGACTTTCCCGCGGATTTTTGATAAAGTAGTCGCTGGTATTGTTTGCCCCACAATAAGCCCCGGAAACTTATAAGGTGTCAAACAGCACAGAATATTGGAGGAAACAAATCGTGCGTACAACATATTTGGCTAAGCCAGGTGAGATCGAACGCAAGTGGGTCGTTATCGACGCCACGGATATCAGCCTTGGCCGTTTGGCTTCAACCGTTGCAACTATCTTGCGCGGCAAGAACAAGCCGACCTACACTCCCAACGTTGACGTTGGTGACCACGTGATCGTGATCAATGCAGCAAAGCTTAAGCTGACTGGTCGGAAGGCCAGCGACAAGATTTACTACCATCACTCACAGCATCCAGGTGGCTTGAAGCATGAAGTCGCTGGTGATCTCCTTAAGAATGACCCGGCTCGTCTGGTCGAATACGCGGTCAAGAAGATGCTGCCAACCAAGAATACACTTGGCCACCAGCAATTCCTGAAGCTTCACGTTTACGCGGGGGAAGAACATCCTCACGAAGCACAGAAGCCTGAAGTACTCGACATCAAGAACCTAATTTAAGGAGGACACAACTGTGGCAGAAGTAGCATACAGCGGCACAGGTCGCCGCAAGAATTCCGTTGCCCGGGTCCGCTTGGTTCCTGGCACCGGTAAAATCACAATGAACGGTAAAGACGTTCACGATTACCTTCCGTACGAAAACCTGATTCTCGACTTGACTCAGCCTTTCGGCATTACCGAAACGACTGGCTCATACGACGTTCTGGTTAACGTTAACGGTGGCGGTTTCTCCGGCCAGGCCGGCGCAACTCGTCATGGCATTGCTCGCGCACTTTTGAGTGTAGACCCGGATTTCCGTGGTCCGCTCAAGCGTGCAGGCATGCTCACCCGTGACCCACGGATGAAGGAACGTAAGAAGTACGGTCTCAAGAAGGCACGTAAAGCATCACAATTTAGCAAACGGTAATAGCGTTATGCTATCGAGATGGAAACGTTGCTACGACAACGTTTCAAGCATATTTCGAACTCGGAAAGTGGTTCTCCCAATTAGGGCGAGCCACTTTTTTTGACCCCTCAATTAGGGCATAATTTGTGCGCGTCTTTCGCTTGAGAAATCCTGGCTCCAAGAATTTTTGGGGCGCGTGTCCTAGTCTTACGTTCTTTTGTGCGTCAATTTTAATGAATTTCGTTGAGTTTCATTTCCTGTGCGAGTGAGTTCGCTCTTGCTTGTGCGATTCGTTCAGCGAACTTATCATGAACATCCAGACCAACAATATCAGGCGTGTTGACATACACGCGCGTGGTCTTGATGCTGGAATGTGACAGTGCTTCGGAGATCAGCTGTAAGCTGGCACCACCTTGACGTGCAAGTGTTGAGAACGTATGCCGCAACTTGTGCGGTGTGACCCGAACGAGGTCAGGGTGGCGCTTATAGATTGAATTCAGACGATAGTTGAGATAGTCGGCATGTAACGGTTGGTTGATCCCACCTTGGAAGTTCGTGTAGGTAAACAGAAACTGGTTTGGCCCAGACTCTAGGTTTACTTCTGCGAGTTCAATGGCTTGTTTGTCGTGCCATTCTCTCAACATCGGGATCAAAATCGGCGGTAAAGCGTGGGAGGTTTCCTTCTTGGCCTTGGTTGGACCGACCTTACCGCTTTTCTTGAGTGCTTGAATAATCAGAACATAGCCGGTGTTGAAGTCAACGTGCTTCCATTGCAATCCGTATGATTCACCCTTGCGATCTCCGAGGTGGAGTGTAAGGAGAAGTAACAGATAATCTTGATCACTTAACTTGCCGTTTTCGTGATCTGTGTTGGCAGCGTCGAGCCAAGCCACCATTTCATCAGCGGAAAGTGATTCGCCAGTCATCTTGCGACGAGTGGCGAGCCGTTCCTTTTTGGGACTGCCGATGGAGGAAATAGCTTTTTCTAGCCGGTTCACATCGATGAAGTCCACCATTTCGGCGGTATCAAACATCTGACTGACGTAAGACTTGACTGTGCGAATGTTTGCGTACTTCTCTGACAGAATTGCCAGTTCTTGCATGACGAACTGCTTATTGAGATTTAAGTAAGTCATTGAATACTCGCCGAACATTGGAAGCAGGTGAAGTCGGAAAATATTGCGTGTATTCGCTTGAGTTTCCTCTGAAGGAATAATACGAATACGTCCGGTTGCGCCAGCAGCGTACAGCGGCCACCAGACTTCGCGGTAAAAGTTCTTGAATAGCATTTCCCCGTTCTTCTTGATAGCACTTGCTGATTGTGTTTTTTGAGCCTCCTTAATTTTCTCATCGACCTGTTTTTGCAGCGTTCTGGCTTCCAACTTTGTCGCTACGGTTTTACGGTAACGTGGAACTTTCACGTCAAGAATGCCGCGAATATCTTTAGGGTAGAACACCTCCACAAAGTAAGTGCCTGCATCAGTTTTAGTAATAGACATGATATTTACCTCCTGTTGTTTGTCAACGAGCTTGAACAGGATGTAAAGCTACATCGACATATTACCATCCTTCAACGCGTTTGCGAAGCCATCCATCAACTGCGTCGCGATCATAGCGAACAACACCACAGATGTTGATTCTTGGTAGGCCAAGCTCAATCCACTTGTCCAAGGTATTGTTAGAAATCTTCAAGTACGCGCACAACTCCATCTTCAACAGGTACCGATCATGCTGTGATTGTTCTTCGCGAGCCCTGTTAACTTCATCGAGAAACAAGGTAGACAAAGCGTTACGAATCGCAATCACGTTCTGATCGTCCATTGGAAAATCGATTCGCGCTTCTATTGCTTGCGCTGAAATATGACACACCTCCTTCTTCGCAGTGTTGGCGAAACTGATGTTGTGAAGAACAGTTCATCATTCAGTCCGATTCCAATCGGCTATCGAGAATCTCAAAGAGAGCCTCTTTCCCTCGTTTCGTCAGGGTGACGTACAAGTATCCGGCTCACTGGGTTAGTCGCTCGCTCGTGAGAGGTCATGGCGTTGCGGAGCCTTCGTTGCTGAATGATGCTATTAAGTTATCAAAGGACATGGCGGGCCAAATAAAAACCTGCCTCTGATATATCAGACGACAGGTGAGTTCGGAAATGAAACCATATCCGAAATTAATTATTATTTAATGACGTGAACTTGAGTTTCCGACTTGAGTTTGTGGACGACTCTGCCAAATGCTTTTCAACGTCGAAGTGTTTGACGATGTACACAAATTTAATTTGAAGTTCTTGCTTCAAATCCGGATCGACATAGCTTTTTCCAAATGCCGCCTCACGGTTGAAGTCGTGATTGAACATTATCAGTAGTTGGGACATTGCCTCATCATCTCCACCCTGCGCTGCCAAGATAACCGGGATCAGGTTATCGATCTGTGTGTAATGCATTGAATACTCCTCCGCACGCGCTACATATTTTCGTATGCTGCCTTAATCCTTTGCAATGCGCGCCGCCTGCGCTTATTTGCTCCTTGGCTAGTTATACCTACCTGACTACCGATTTCCACATCGTTGAGTTCATCGTAGTAATACTGATACAAAACCATCTTATCAGCTGTTGAAAGAGTTGCGACGGCCATTGACAACCGCTCGTCGTCAACAAAATTCTCCAACTTTGCAATTTCCTCAAGGGTCAAGGTGAAATCTTGGAGATGGTAAGGCTCCCGGATTTCTTCAAGTAGCCAGTCTTCAAGCGGTGTTGTATTAATCAGTCTAAGACCGGCGCGGTATCGATCGATGCGTTTGTTTCTTAACCCGTCTTGAACATACCTGATGAACATCTTTGACACTTCACGTTCGCTACTCATCGTGATAACCTCCTAATATTTTGAGCTCTTCTTAATAACAGACGAAAAAAAATCGAGATGTGAAACCGGTTTCAATATATTTTTGTCCTCAATTTTCAAGTCAAGTGCAACGATGATAACGAATCCTTGATAGTGGTCT
>NZ_AYZJ01000092.1:0-318 GCF_001436615.1 Lacticaseibacillus camelliae DSM 22697 = JCM 13995 | reverse complement strand
ACGCTGTGTTCTCGGCATTTCTTTAAAACAATGATATCCAGTTTTCAAAGAACAAAGATTCTCATTGCCGTTTCCGGCAATGGAGGCTAACGGGTTCGAACCGATGACCTCCTGCTTGCAAAGCAGGTGCTCTCCCAACTGAGCTAAGCCCCCATGGGTATTAAATTAAAAAATGGGCCTAAATGGACTTGAACCATCGACCTCACGCTTATCAGGCGTGCGCTCTAACCAGCTGAGCTATAGGCCCAAAAAGCGCCGGTAGTCCTCTCAAAACTAAACAAAGTTTCATGTGATAGGTTTCCGTGATGCTTACGCATC
>NZ_AYZJ01000091.1:0-11099 GCF_001436615.1 Lacticaseibacillus camelliae DSM 22697 = JCM 13995 | reverse complement strand
CATGGCCTTTCTGGTCTAGTCGTCAGGGTGTTGCACTTGAATTGTAAACTGGGGGATTAAATCGTTTACTAAAACGGCGGAGCTCTGATTTAACTCAAGGGGGTGACCCGGTGGAAGTGACTGGTGTGAAGACACCTGATGCGCAAATTACAACGTTAGATGCCGAGATTCGGTCTATTCAGCGATCTTTGGAGACTGAAATAAGTGAAAAAAATAGGGAGGTTCTGAAGAAAAGGGTTAAGCGCCTGAATGTACGACGTAGAAAGCTGATGGGCAGAAAAAAAGGAATAGAGCTGTTCCTCTGAAGAGAAACAGTTCCGAGCCTTGGCTAACCTGGTAGCGATTGGCAAGGCTCGATGTAGGAATTTTTAAAAACCATGTGAGCATATGGACCGGCGTGGTAAGACAAGGTGTCCGCCATATATTCGATTTGCAGATAGTGGGCGGAGCATCAAATATTGCACCATTCGGGATATTGGGCAAATGAATACGAGAACCCCAAGAGGAGGAAGCGATAATGTAGACGAAGCGAAAGTGTGGCCAGGAATAGTAACCTGATGCAAGGTTTGCTGTGGGGCCTAATGTGCACTGGCTTTTTTGGCTGAAAGAATCCGCCCCAAGCCCAGTTGCGTGCGCCTGAGCATTCGGATAAAATACAATTAATATGACATGGCAATATGCCAAATTTATAACGAAAAAGGATGATGATACATGGACAGTCCCGATGGTCAGAGGTCGATGACCCATTCTGAGGTGTCTGCGTTGCAGCAGGAGTTAAAGGTGCCGGATCTGGAGGCTGGGTTATCCAGTCAGGAGGCCGCCAAGCGCTTGGCGGAAAACGGGCCGAACGCGCTGGAATCGCACACCACCCCGAAGTGGGTCATCTTCATTCGCCAGTTCAACAGCCTGATCATTTACATTTTGATTGGGGCCGCCGTACTGACAACCGTGATGGGAGAAATGACCGATACGATCATTATCGGTCTGGTCATCATCATCAACGCGATTATTGGGTATTCGCAGGAGAGCAACGCCTCGAACGCCCTGGAGCGGATCAAACAGATGCTGTCGCACGAGGCCACGGTGTACCGCGACGGCGAGCGCGTGGATGTCGATTCGGCCGACCTGGTCGTGGGCGATGTCGTGTTCCTCGAGGCGGGCGACAACGTGCCGGCCGATTTGCGCCTGTTTGACATTGATAACTTATCAATGCAGGAGGCGGCGCTGACTGGGGAATCTAACTCGGTCGAAAAAACGGTCGAGCCGCTGCCGGCGAACACGCCGCTGGCGGAGCGCACTAACATGGCCTTTGCCTCAACCGCCGTGGCCACGGGCTCAGGGATGGGTCTGGTCGTCGCGACCGGGAAGGACACCGAGCTGGGGAAAATTTCCCAGGCCGTTGCGGACGTGCGCAAGGGTAAGACGCCGATGATGACCGAGCTGGACAATCTCGGCAAAGGGATCTCCTATGCAATTCTTGCCGTCGCGGTCCTACTATTTGGCCTCGGCCTGTGGTCTGGCCACTACTCGGTTGGCACGCTGGCGCTGGCGGTCGTCACGATGGTCGTCGGCTCGATGCCGGAAGGGCTGCCTGCGACGACCTCTGTGGTGCTCGCGATGGGCATGCAGCAGCTGGTCAAAAAGGAAAATACGATCGTCAAGACCCTGCCGGCCGTTGAGACCCTGGGCTCCGTTGACGTGATCGCGACCGATAAAACCGGCACGCTCACGAAAAACGAAATGACGATCACCAATATCATCACCCCGAGCCACGAATACACCGTGTCCGGGACGGGCTACGCGCCGACTGGCGAATTTAGTTTGCGCGGTAAACCGGTGACCGCCAAGGACCGCGCGGATCTGCGCGACCTTTTGATCGCCGGTTTTGAGGCCAACGACACGACGCTGGCGGAAATCGACGGCAAGTATGAGATCAATGGCGAGCCGACGGACGGGTCCTTTTTAACGGCGTACCACAAGGGTTTTGCCGATGAACCGGACTACGAAGAGCTCGACATGCTGCCGTTTGACTCGGACTACCGCTACATGGCCAAGCTGATGCGGTTGCCGGACGGTCAGCACCGCCTGTTCGTCAAGGGCTCGCCTGATAAGGTGCTGCCGATGGCCGAGACCGCTGACCCGTCGTTTGATACGCAGCATTACCTCGACCTGACGCAGGCCTATTCCAAGCAGGGGATGCGCGTCATCGCGGTTGCGGCCGAGGATATGCCGGACAGCGTCGACGAGATCACTGAGGGCCTCTGCGAGCACGGTGTGACCTTCCTGGGGCTGGCCGTCATCATTGACCCGCCGCGCGAGGAAGTCATCGCGTCGATTCGCCAGATGCGCATGGCGGGCGTCAAGGTGCGCATGATCACCGGTGACCATCCGGACACCGCGCTGGCCATCGCCAAAAAGCTCGGGCTGGCGGACAGCCCAACCGTTGTCACCGGGACCGAGCTGGCCGAGATGAGCGAAAAGGATCGCACGCAGGCGATGATCTCGACAGATGTCTTCGCCCGCACCACGCCTGCCGACAAGCTGGCGATCGTCACCGCGCTCCAGGAAGCTGGCAACGTCACTGCGATGGTCGGCGACGGGGTCAACGACGCGCCGGCGCTGAAAAAGGCCGACATCGGCGTGGCGATGGGCGAATCCGGGACCGACGTGGCCAAGGACGCCGCCGACATGATCCTGACCGATGACAAGTTTACGACGATGGAAAAAGCCATCGCGCAGGGCCGCCGCATTTACGACAACATCAAAAAGAGCATTCTGTTCCTACTCCCGACGTCGTTTGCCGAAGGGCTGATCATTGCAATCACCATCCTGACGCAGGACAACATGCCGCTGAATGCCGCACAGATGCTGTGGATCAACATGGTCTCGGCCATCACAATTCAGTTTGCGTTCATCTGGGAGCCGGCGGAACCGGGGATCATGGCCTGGCCGCCGCGCGCCAACAACGCGTCGATGATGAACTGGCACGACGTTTTCCAAATCGCGTACGTGTCGCTGATGATTTCGGGCATCGGCCTGCTGGCGCACGACTGGCTACTGGCCGGCGGCTACGTCTCGGCGGAGGTGGCGTCGACGATGATGGTCAACATCATCATATTGGGTAAGATCTTTTACCTGTTCAACATCCGCACCCACGCCTTGGCGCTGTCCAAGCAGTTCTTCTCCAACCCGATGGCGTTCGCCGTGATTGCAGCGATGATGGTGCTGCAGCTGTCGTTCACCTACATTCCGTTCATGCAGGGCGTCTTCCGCACGGCGGGGATGTCCTGGCTGGAGTGGGGCATTGCGATTGGCGCCGGGGTCATTACCCTGGCCGTCACCGAGTGTGACAAAATGATCCGGCTGTCCTACCGCAAGTGGGCGCACCGGGATCACACGGCGCAAGTCGCCAGGTAACTTCAGACCAAAGTAAAGCCCCAGATTCGCAACCGCGAACCTGGGGCTTTTTGTGCACCGCCTTAAGCGTGCTGACGTTGCCCGTGCGTGAGGCCGGCCACCAAGTAGCTGACTATGCTGGCAAAGAGGCCAGCAAAGCCAAGCGGCAGCAGGAAGAACGACTCGTGCAGCATGCCGCTGGCGTCGAGGTAGGTCGGCGTGAACGCTTTGATCACGAAGCAGGCGATGCCGAGGACCAAGAGCAGGGTGCCCAGGCGCAGCGCCCAACGATGAACCCGTTCTTTTCCCATTGATAATGCCTCCGTTTCTTGAGTCTTGAGCATAGCAGAGATAAAGCCATTTGGCGTGAATGACGCAAAAATTAGCGGGTTCAGGGGGATCACATACGTCGAGTCATGCCGGTGATGTTCCATGGAAAACATCGCCTCGCTGTTCCAGAGAGACAGGTCACACTCTATGGTTAGAGCACTGGTTTCTGGCTATGGCCAGCGAGAACTTCACGCTTCACTTTTGCAGACTGTGTTCCTGCCGATAAGTGCGGGGCGAGCTGCCAGCCAGCTGGCTGAAGGCTTTGGAGAAAGAAAAAGAGTTTTGGTAGCCCACGGCTCGCGCGATGACCTGAATCGGGTAACTGGTTTCTAGAAGCAATTGTGTGGCACGCTGGATCCGATAGTTTCTGATGTATTGCTGGGGCGACTGGCCGACGTGCTTGACGAATAGGCGATGCAGATATGTGCGATCAATGTGCAGTGAGGCGGCAATGTCCTTAACCGACAGTGACTCGCCATAATTATTGGCGATGTAAAAGAGCGCAGATTCTAGTACTTCTTTCTGGTCGAGGCTGGTGCTTATCTGGGTGGTGGGGTAGCTCGAGCTAAGCTGAAAAAGAAATTCGTACAGCTTACCGGTCATGAGCAGATTGCGATTCCGCTGAGTATGCGAGGCGGAAATAACCGCCTGTGCCGCCTGAACTACGGCGCCATTCGCTTCAAAGGTGAACGTGGGATTGCTATTATTAAGGGCAGTGGTGCGTAGATACCGTTCGGCCGAGCGCCCAGAAAAGCCAATCCAAAGGTAGGTCCACGGCTTCTGATGATCTGCTTGGAATCGAATCAATGTGTGGGGTTCGATGACAAAGCCTTGCCCCGTGTGAAGTGGATAATAATGGTTCCGCACGGTGTAGCTACCTTCGCCGGCGAGCACAAAATAGACCATATAGCCGCTGCGCACGGTGGGGCCGTATGCGTGATCTGGATCACAGCGTTCACTGCCACAGGTGTATACGTTGATGTCTAAATTGGTGTTGCGGTTTAAACTAGAAAAATCATCAATTCTGTTAGCTTCATAGTTTGTCGACATTTGGATATGTTACCTCAACATTCTACTATTTTGTTAGGGCTTACATGCCGTTATCATAACCCTTGTAAACCGATTTACAAAATTTTATTTGCTTGTTGCTATTATCAACCCAAGGAGGGGTGAATCACATGAGCTTACAAGACACCATGAACGAGAAAGTGTTGCCTCTGGCGACCAAGTTCTCGCAAAACAAGTTTCTCATGAGTATTCGTGATGGCTTCATGGTTGCGTTCCCGGCGACGATGTTTGCCTCTATTATGATTATTATCCAGAATCTGCCAACGACTTTTGGCTTTGCCAAATATGTGCCAAAAGGCGTGATGGATTTCCTGAATAATTTCCTCGGTCCAGTCTCTAATGCGACTATGAATATCACGTCGCTGTTCGTTGTCTTCGGTGTTGCATACGCCCTGGCAGGTCACTACCACGCCACTCAACTGTATGCAGGCGGTATCGCACTTTCTGCTTTTGTTATGTTACTGCCAATCACCAACACCAAGGCTGGTGCCTTTATCGACATCAATCTACTCGGCTCGAAGGGCATGTTCGTTGCCTTAATCACCGGGATTTTTGCCACCATTATCTACTCTAAACTTGAAAATGCCAACATTACGATTAAGATGCCTGAGTCTGTGCCACCGGCTATCGCGCAGTCATTTATCGCTGTTATTCCCGGTGCGGCATCACTGCTGACGTTCACCCTAATCCGTTTTCTCTTCACATTCACGCAGTGGGGCAACGCCTTTGACTTCATTTACGACGTGCTCCAGGTTCCAATTCAGGGCCTTGGCGCCACACTGCCAGCCACGTTGGTTGTCCTGTTCTTCTCACAGTTCCTTTGGTGGTTTGGGATCCATGGGACATTGCTGGTGAACTCAGTTGTTTCGCCTATCTACGCCGCGCTCGATATTCAGAACTACAATGCTTATCAGGCCGGCAAGTCCATTCCTCACATCATTTGCTCGACTTTTGCGGGCAGCTTTGAAACTTCAGGGATGATTCTTGGGATTTCACTTGCTGGGTTGTACATTGCTCACTCCGCACGGTTGAAGCACACCATGGAGTTAACCTCCGTTCCTTCAATCTTCAACATCAGTGAACCAATGACCTTCGGGGTACCGATGGTCCTGAACCCGACGATCTTTATTCCATGGATTGTTGTCCCACTGATTATGACGACAATTTCTTACTTTGCTTTTGCCACTGGCTTGGTACCATACCCGACCGGTGCGACTGTTGTTTGGTCCACACCAATTATTCTGCAAGGCTGGTTAGCCACCGGTTCTTGGCGCGGCGGTCTTCTCCAGATTGTGATTGTAGTCGTTTCAACAATTATCTGGATTCCGTTCCTGAAGGTGCTGGATAAGCAGTACCTGAACGAAGAAAAAGCACAAGCAGCCAAGGAGGCTGAAGCTTCTGCTACTGAGCAGTAACGTTTTAGCATAGGAGGGATCACGATGGCCAAAACAATGACCTACGCTTATGACATGGCGCTGCCAGTCGCGGATGTGTTCGCGACGATCATGGCGTCGCAACTGGCGTACTTTCACACGCGCAATGCCGCCATTCATGAGCTGAAATTGGGCACGAGTGTGGCGACAACACTGCGGACCAAGACGGATAAAGATCCGGTCCCAGCGACGATGACTGTGAGCGAGCTGATCCCAAACGAGCGGTTTTCTATGGAAGTGGCGTATGCTGCCGGTAAGATCACGACAACATACGCACTGACGCCAACTCAGGCTGGTGTCAAGGTGAGTTACAGCGAGACCAACACGTTCGTCAAAAAGACGTTTGAACGCAGCTTTTCTTGGGTCGGTTGGGCCTACACGCTGCTCTATCGACGTAACATCAAAAAACGCATGCAGTGGATCGAACAGTCTACTGTGCGTGAAAGCAAAGTAGGTGACACCAACGACGCTCCAAGTATTTAACGAGAAGTTCTTTCACCTCAGTAATAATCAGGTCAGCTACATTATCGACGTGCTTCCGAACGGTGAGCTGGGTCACTTGTACTTTGGCCCGCGGCTGGACCTCGACGAGGCGCAGCTGGCAGTACTGGCCACGCCAGTTAGCAAATCTGGTGGCACCGTTAAGTTCAGTGCAAACGACCACCAGTTTAGTCTGGCCGATCAGATGCAAGAACTACCAGTATACGGCAGTACTGATTACAGACAGGGTAGCATCGCACTGAAGGCGGGGCAAACGCCACTGTACCTTGATCTAAAGTACCAGTCTTATTCGGTCACTCATGATAAACCTCGCAATTTAGCGGTGCCTGGCGCTTTTGGCAATCAGGCCGACTGTTTGGCACTCACGGTTACCGATTCGACCTGGGATGTCGAAGTTGTCCTGCACTATGCCCTGTTTGCTGACGCCGCAGCAGTGGTCCGCTGGGCGACAGTCACGAATCGCAGCAATCACCCCTACTTACTTGAGCGCCTTTTCAGCGCCACGCTTGATTTACCAGAGTCAGACTATTCGTTCCTTCATCTATCAGGAAACTGGGCGCGCGAACGTCAGGTTCAGACTCACTCGTTGGCCCAAGGTACGGTGAGTGTTGAATCGCTTCATGGCGCCTCCAGTCATCAGCAGAACCCTTTTGTGGCTCTGGTAAAGAACGGTGCCACTGTCCGCAGTGGAGATGCTTATGGCTTAAACCTGATTTATTCGGGTAACTTCTTGGCCTCCGCCGAAGTCAACGAGTTTCAGCAGACACGGCTAATGACGGGCATCCACCCGAGTCACTTTGAATGGCTGCTGGATCCCCAAAAAAGTTTCACTTCACCCGAGGCAGTGCTCCTGTACTCTGCGAGGGGCATGAGTGGCTTGGCCCAGCAGTCAGCAATGTTTGCTGATCACCACGTCATCGCACCGGAATGGCAGGGCCAGCCGCGACCAATCGTGCTCAATAGTTGGGAGGCTTCTTACTTCGATCTGAATCCTCAGGCACTAATGCGGCTAGCGGACCGGGGCAAAGAAATCGGTATTGATTGTTTTGTGCTTGATGACGGCTGGTTTGGCGGTCGCGATGCGGATAACTCTTCGCTGGGCGACTGGCATGTCGATACTAGGAAGTTTCCGGATGGGTTAGGTAGTTTTGCCGACGCAATCCATCAGCGTGGCTTGCAGTTTGGTTTGTGGTTTGAACCGGAAATGGTGTCCCCTGACACTACCATGATCAAGCGGTATCCGGACTGGGTCGTGGGGCCGCCGCGGGGTCGACGTTCAATTGGACGGCACCAATACGTGCTCGATTTTGCCAATCCTGCAGTAGTGGAAGATTTGTTTGACCAGATGGCAAAGGTGATTGATGAGACCCACCTTGACTATATCAAGTGGGACATGAATCGGGATATCACTGAGGCCTACTCAGCATATTTGGCCGCGCAAGGACGCCCACAAGGCGAGTTTTTCCACCGTTATATCCTTGGCGTGTACGCGTTGTATACGAAGTTGCTGCAGGCCTATCCGCACCTACTCATTGAAGGATGCGCCGGCGGTGGTGGCCGGTTCGACCTTGGCATTCTCTTCTACTCACCGCAGATCTGGGTCTCAGATGATAGTGATGCGGTTGAGCGTTTGAAAATTCAGTTTGGGACGAGCTTGGGGTATCCTCTGAGCGCGATGAGTAATCACGTGACCAAGGTACCCAATGATCAGGTCGGCCGCACCACGCCTTTAGCAATGCGCTATGACGTCGCCACGTTTGGCGTATTAGGCTACGAACTGGATTTGACCCAGTTGGACCAGAAGACGCTGAATGCCCTCAGATCTCAGATTCATGAGTACCGTAAGAATCAGCAGTTGATTTTGAATGGACGATTTGAAATATTACGGCCAACTGGTGATAATCATAATGAGTACGCATGGGCGGTCGTCAACCAAGACGCCACTGAGGCTCTGGTCGGTTTTTTCCGGATCTTGGCAACACCTGGTCAAACCGTATCGGATCACCTAAAGTTGCCGTTTCTTGATGACCACCGGCGTTATCGCATTGGTGGGCAAAGCGTGCCGGTATCGGGCAGCGTGTTACGGAATATTGGCCTGTCTTTGCCAGTTCAATTTAATGGCGTCAATGCTGATACAGCCAGTCTTCGTGGCGATTATCAGTCGTGCTTGGTGCACCTGATTGCCGTCTAGTGACAGCCGCCGCTGATGGCGGCTGTTTCGTTAATAAGGAGTGATCAAATAATGAATTTTGATGTCGATCAGCGGCTAATGCACGGCGGCGATTACAACCCCGACCAGTGGCTCGATTATCCAGAAATCTTGAAGCAGGACCTGGAGTTGATGAAGCAGGCCCACATCAACACCGTGACGCTGGGCGTCTTTGCGTGGGACGCGCTGGAGCCCACGGAGGGCCATTTTGAATTCGGCTGGCTGGACCAGGTGTTCGACGAGATCAACGCAATGGGCGGCAACGTGGTGCTGGCGACCCCAAGCGGTGCCCGGCCGCGCTGGCTGTCGGAAAAGTACCCCGAGGTCAACCGCGTCGACGACCGCCTGCAGCGTCACCACCACGGCTTTCGCCACGACCACTGCTTCTCGAGCCCGATTTACCGGCAAAAGGTGCAGGAAATCGACCGGCGTTTGGCTGAGCGCTACGGCAACAATCCGGCGCTGTCCATGTGGCACATCTCCAACGAATTTTCCGGTGAGTGCTTCTGCGACTTGTGCGAGGCCAACTGGCAAAAGTGGCTGCAGAAAAAGTACAGCAGCCTCAAGGCGGTCAACGACGCCTGGCTGATGAGTTTTTGGAGCGGCCATTACACTGACTGGCAGCAGATCAAGGTGCCCAGCCAGCTGGCAACCACCAAGACGCACGGCATGGCGCTGGACTGGAAGCGGTTCGTCACCGACATGACCATCGACTTTTTCGACATGGAAAAGGCGACGGTGAAGGCCGTCAATCCGGCTGTGCCCGTGACCACCAACTTCATGGCGGAGGGCTCAAACGGGGACTTTGTGCCGCTTGAGGGCATCGACTACGCCAAGTTTGCGCAGCACGTCGATGTCGTGTCCTGGGACGCCTACCCGCAGTGGAACAACAACCTCGAACCGTTTTACGAAACGGCGATGAAGGCGGCCTTTGTGCATGACACGTTCTACGGTCTGAAAAACCAACCGTTTCTGGTGATGGAGTCCACGCCGTCAAGGGTCAACTCGCCGGTGGCCAAGGCTAAGCGGCCGGGCGTCCACGCGCTGAGCTCGTTTCAGCAGATTGCCCACGGCTCGGAAGGCAGTCTCTACTTCCAGTTCCGGCAGGCCCGCGCCAACTCCGAAAAGTTTCACAGCGCTGTCGTCGGCCACGACAATGACCCACACAATCGCGTGTTCCGGGAGGTCGCGGCGTACGGTGCCCGGCTGGAAAAGCTCGGCGGCGTGCGCGGCAGCAAGCGTCCAGCCCAGGTCGCCATTTTGTACGACTGGCAAAGCCTCTGGGCGCAAAAGCGTGAGGCCGCGTTTGGGCGCGACCGCAAGCGCTACTTCCAGACGCTGGAGGATCACTATGCGTACTTCTGGCAGCATGATATTCCGGTCGCACTGGTGCCGACCAGTCGGGACTTCTCCGGCTACGACATCGTCATCGCGCCGATGCTGTACGTGATGACGCCGACGCTTGAGGCGCGGCTGAGCGATTACGTGGCCGGTGGCGGGACGCTCGTGTCGTCTTACTTCGCCGGGATCGTCGACCCGCACGACACGGTGCTGCTGAACGGGTGGCCGCAGCCGCTGCAAAAGCTGTTTGGTATTCACCCGACTGAGTTCGACTCGTTGTATGAGGGGGAGCACAACCGCTTGGCGTACGCGGGACAGGTCTTCCAGACCAGCGAGTTCAACCAGCTGATGGAAGCGACCGGCGCCACGGTGCTGGGCACCTATGAGGCCGACTTTTACAAGGGGACGCCGGCCCTGACCGTTAATCAGGCGGGCAAAGGGCGTGCCTATTACATCGGACCGCGCACCGGGCGCGATTTTCTGGATGTCTTCTACGGGCGGCTATGCCAGAACCGGGAGCTGCGCGCGCCGCTGCTTGCCGAGACCCGGCCGGAGGTGTCCGTACAGGCCCGGTACGCGGATAAGTGCACCTACTATTTTGTCATGAATATGAGCGCTGACAAGCAGGCCGTCACGACGACGATGGCGACGGTCGATGCCGAGTCTGGCCAGAACGTGGCCGCTGGACCGTTGACCCTGCCGGCGTACGGTGTGCGTGTGTTGCGGCGTGGTTAGGACTGGGCAAGACTAAAAACATCCGCCAATTGCGATAATCCCTTTGCGGTTGTCAGATGAAATATCATAATTCCTCTGACAATCAT